>JAAXKN010000012.1 GCA_025612375.1 Ignavibacteria bacterium | reverse complement strand
TGATGCCCTTATGTTCTACTCCACGGATACGACAGGTGTCGATGAGTTCAGGCTGAGCGGTTTCGGCAGCAGCGACATTCAGGTCTTTGACATAACGGACAATGCCAACTTAAAGCAGGTATCCGGCGCAAGCATAAGCGGAGGGGATTGCTCCTTCAGGGCACAGTCTCAAAAAGGCAGGCTCTCGAAGTATATGGCTGTAACGCCTGCAGCATATTTAACGCCGGGCAAGTTATCGGAAATGAGTAATTCGAACGTACATGCAACGCCTGAGGCAAAGTTTATAATTATTACAAATAAGGCTTTCCTGGATGAAGCAAACCGCCTGAAGACTTTCAAGGAAACCGGGGCTAAGTTTAAGATCTCAACAAGCGTAGTTGACGTGGACCAGATCTTCAACGAGTACTCAAACGGCATGAAGGATGTAAGCGCAATCCGTAACTTCGTCCGTTATGCTTATGACAACTGGAGTGTAAAGCCTGAATACGTGCTCCTTTTAGGAGACGGTAACTACGACTATAAGGAAGTTGAGAAGGCAGGGGAGAACTTTGTAATTCCTTATGAATCATATGAATCGTTTAATTACATCAATTCATATGTTTCGGACGATTATTACGTGACCGTTTCAGGAAATGACGACATACTGGACCTTGCAATAGGGCGCATCAATGCCAGAACGGCAGAAGATGCAAAGGCAGCGGTGGATAAAATAATAAGTTATGAGACTCAGCCGGATCTGGGCTTGTGGCGCAACCTGATTACAATGGTTGCAGATGACGCACAAACGAGTGAGGGCCCTGAAAGTGCAGAGCATGCAGTTCAGTCTGAAACCGTTTCCAATTATTATATTCCGACTACATTCGACCAGAACAAGATTTATGAGGAGTTCTATCCCACGGTTGCAACGGGAACGGGCAAAAGAAAGCCCGCTGTGAACCAGGCTATTATAAAAGCCGTCAATGACGGCACTCTTATCTTAAACTGGATAGGGCATGGCAACCCTGAGGTCTGGTCGCACGAGTATATATTTGAGAAAAACGTTACAATACCTCAGCTGGTAAACGACAAGCTTTTCTTTTTAGTTGCTGCAACGTGCGATTTCGGGCGTTATGATGAGCCGGGTACACAGAGTTCAACAGAGCTCATGCTCTTAAAACCCGACGGCGGCTCAATCGGAACATTTACCGCGGCAAGAACAGTTTATTCAGGCGATAACTTTAACCTGGCCAAAGAGTTTTATTCGAACCTGTTTAAGACAGATTCAACCGGGTATTTCCAGCCGATTGGTAAGAGCTATTATGCAACAAAGATGGTAAGAAACGATATTAACGACCTTAAGTTTCATTTGTTCGGCGATCCCACAATACGCCTTGTAGCCCCGATGAAAGCTGCCGGAATTGACTCGGTAAACCATAGCGCTTCTACTACTGCCAACATTCAGGTAAAGGCTCTTTCAAAGGCAAGTATTGAGGGCTCTGTAAAAAGGCCTGACGGCTCTATAGACAACAGCTTTAACGGCGAGGGAATTGTGTCGGTCTATGACTCGCAGAAGCTGGTTAAGATGAAGGAATATTCCAATTCTCCGGCAACCTTCCAGGGAGGGCTCCTGTTCCGCGGGATGGTGTCGGTTGAAAACGGGAAGTTCTCAACAGACTTCCAGGTGCCGAAGGATATCTCATACGAGAACAAGAACGGGAAGGTGGTAGCCTATTTGTATAACAGCAATAAGGATAACGTCGTAGGCTATACGAACAACATCATAGTAGGCGGCACAGATTCCAGTGCAGTAAACGACGGGAAAGGTCCCGAGATCAGCATAACGTTTGATGATGCAAAGAATACGTCATCTTACCTTGTAAGCCCTACATTTACTATGGATGTAAACCTTAAAGACGGCTCAGGCCTTAACACCACTGGAACCGGCATAGGCCACAAGATCACGGGAATACTGAATGAAAATGAGGCAAGTCCCATTGACCTTTCGGGCTACTTCGTAGGGGACTTGAATGCAGGGGGAAAATCAGGAACTATTAAGTATAAATTTAATGGTCTTGAAAGCGGGGACTATAAAGTACAGGTTAGGGCATGGGATATATTCAACAATTCCTCGGAAAGTGAGGAGCATTTTACAGTTGTAGGCGGAAGCGATATGGCAATCCGTGACGTACTGAATTATCCTAATCCCTTCAGCAGCAGTACGACATTTACTTTCCAGAGGAATACGAGTGACCCGGTGGACGTGAAGATCAAGGTCTACACCGTAGCCGGAAGAATGATAAAGGAGATTGAAGGCATGTCGATTACGGATAAATTTGTAAGAATAGACTGGGACGGGCGTGATAATGACGGAAACTTACTTTCTAACGGCGTATATTTGTACAAGGTAATTATAAAGGGTGCCCAGGAGGCAGGTAGGCAGGAAGTCCTCGGTAAACTTGCCGTTATAAGATGAAAAAATGGCTCAAGTATCAATAAATAGAAGAAAAAACATGAAAAAAGATAATAAAATAATTTATTTCCTGGAGGATAAGATGAAAGGTGTATCAAAGCTTATACTGCTTCTGGCGGTATTATTGGGTATAAGCAGAGTTTCATTTGCACAGGGTGGTGAAACTGCCGTACCGTTCCTGCTGCTGGCTCCCGATGCAAGAGCCGGTGGTATTGGTGAATCAGGCGGAGGCCTTGCTGACAACTCTGCGGCTATATTCTGGAATCCTGCCGGTATTGCTTTCCAGAGCGGTACTGAGCTTAGCATTACACACAGCAACTGGCTGCCCCAGTTTAAGCTTGATCTTTTCTATGATTACCTGACTTACCGCCAGTATATTCCTGAAATTGACGGGAGCATAACTTCAAGCATTACATATATGAACTTCGGCGAGTTCATACAGACGGACGAAAATTCCCCTGAGGAAAAAGGAAGGTTCCATTCATTTGATGCGGCTTTGACTTTAGGATATGCCACAAAACTTTCTCCCGACTGGGGACTTGGGCTTAACTTCAGGCTTATACACAGTAGGCTTTCGGGCAAGATTAAAGTAGGCGAGCAGTTAGGTGAAGGCTCGGCTACAACTGTCAGCTTCGACATCGGCGGTATGTGGAGGCCCAGCCATCTGGGAATTCCTTTTACGGACGAGGACTTAGGAAACAGATTTTCTCTCGGTTTTAACCTCAGCAACATAGGTCCCAAGATCTATTACATAAACAAGGCACAATCAGATCCTATACCTACAAACTTCCGCCTTGGTTTTGCATACAGGATTCTGGACGACGAGTTTAATTCACTTACTTATACTCTCGACTTCAGCAAGCTTTTAGTTAGCAAGAAGACCAACAAAGACGAGTTCTACAAGGCCATATTTACCTCATGGGGTGACCAGCCACTGAAGGAAGAGTTAAAAGACGTTGTTTCATCGATGGGTCTTGAATATGTTTACGGCCAGGCAGGCGACTACCAGTTTGCCGTAAGAGGCGGTTACTTCTATGAAGACCCGAGCTATGGAAACAGAAAATTTGTGACTTTGGGCGCCGGTATCCGTTATGACATGTACGGGTTCGATTTCAGCTATATTACCACTTCAGTCTTCAAGGGCGGCGAAAATCATCCGCTTTCAGACACATTAAGATTTACTCTTTTAATTGGCTGGGGCCAGTCAACAACACAAACTAAAGGTTTACCCCGCGGGATTTAACTAAATGCACAAAAAAATATTCCTCTTTCTGTTGTCATTTTTATGTTTGGGCAGTATAACTGCCCAAACGTTTAATTTAAAGGGTAACATGTCTCCGGACCCCGTGTTCCGGGGCAAAAAATCTCCGGACTCACTGAAGATACTTGCCGTTCTGGTCGAGTTTCAGGATGAAAAGCCGGAAGACCCTGCAACCGTTGGAAACGGCAAATTTGGCAGCCTTTACAGTAAAGAATACGGCAACACTATTTTGGACCCGCTGCCTCACAATGTGAGCTACTTTTCACTCCACATGAAATTTTTGCAGAACTACTTCAGAAGTGTTTCCGATGGAAAGTTTGGCATAAGCTATACTATTCTGCCAAACACTATAACTGCATCCAAAAGAATGCGCGACTATTCACCTGCCGTAAATTCTACGGATATGACTTCACTGGCTTCGCTTGCAAAGGAGGTCTGGCCGCTTGCAAAATCGCAGAACCCGGGAGTTGATTTCTCGCAGTATGACGCATTCATTATTTTCCATGCCGGAGTGGGGCGCGATGTTACCATGCCGGGAAGCCTTGGAAATGAGCGCGACCTGCCTTCGGTTTATTTAAGCGATAATATGCTGCGCAATACCATAGGCGGCGATCTTTCGGCACTGCCGTTAAACCGCGAGGGGAAGTATAATACAATGATCATCCCCGAGACTGAAAACCGCGAGGTAGAGGATATTACAGGGGCAAAGCAGCTTCTGCAGATATCAATTAACGGCCTTATTGTCTCAAGCATAGGCAGCCACCTTGGGCTTCCAGACCTGTTTGATACCAATACGGGTTTAAGCGCAATAGGGCGCTTCGGACTTATGGACGGACAGGCAATTTTTACTTACAGCGGGCTTTTCCCGCCGGAGCCTTCCCCATGGGAGAAGATGAGGCTCGGATGGGCTGCGCCTGTTGAGGCAAACCTGAATGGGGGAACTTTAAGCCTTACGGCATTAAGGGCCGCAGTCTCAGGCGATACCACGCTCCTAAAGGTGCCCATCAATTCGACGGAATACTACCTTGTTGAAAACAGAAGCCGTGACGCAAGGAAAAACGGCGCCGTTGTAACATATGTGGTGGGGCAGGATACACTGACAAAAGTTTTTGATAAGGATACCACGGGATTTTCCTACGACAACGCAGATTCAATCAAAGGCGTTGTAATTAACGTGGATGAATATGACTGGGCGGTTCCGGGAAACGGAATTGTAATCTGGCATATTGATGAGAAGATTATTAATGAAAAGATCGTTTCCAATACTATCAATACAGACAAGTTTCACCGCGGAGTGGATGTTGAGGAAGCAGACGGGATTCAGGATATAGGGGAAAAATTTACCACAGTTTTTGGCGATCAGGTAGTTGGAGAGGGTACGGAGTTCGATTTCTGGTATAAATCAAATTCGGCTCCATTATATAAAAACAGGTTCTCATTCGACACGCAGCCGCCTGCAAGGACGAACACAGGTGCAAACAGCCTTGTTACAATGGCTGACTTTTCCAATATATCAAATAAGATGACTTTTAACCTTTCCTACGGGGACACAGTAATAAAGCCTCTTGCCTATTCAAAGTTGCCAATAGGCGGGAAAGTCAGCACGCTTAACACCTCAGGTACCGGCTTTTTCTACGCTCTTGAAGGAGCTACTTTATTACAAATGGGCACTAGCGGAGTAATTACCGATTCTGTTCCTTCATTTTCTACTTTCAAGCCTGCTGTTTTGAATGTTAAAAGCATGGACTATGTTGCCGGCGCAGTTGGAAACGTTCTCAAAGTTTATATGAATAGCGGAACTTCCAAAGCCACTTCTGAACAGGCTTTAACAGAAAACATCACTGCCGGACCGGTAATTGTCACAAGCGCAGCGGGACAGAACCTTGTTGCAGTGGGAACTGAAAAGGGAAGCGTGGTCTTTTATGCATTGGGGACTTTAGCCTCACCGGCACTCTCCCTGGTAAGAGATGATACACCGGCTCTGACGCGCCTAGCAGTCCTGAGTCTGGTTAGCGACGGGACCAATTATTCTGCATTTTATAAGATGTCAGACGCCTCCTACGGTCTTACTGATCCTGGCCTGAATATATATTCGTTTACTGCCCCGGCTCTTAAAACCGCACTTACAAGAGACAAAAACGGCAATTATGTTACTGTAGTCCTTACGGCAGATAATGAGATTTCCGTAGTTTCAAAGGGTGAATTCCTAAAAAGAGTAAACCTTACAAAAGCGGGGGACTCAGCCGTTACATCCTTTGCTCTTGGGGACCTGAAGCAGAATGGCGAGAACTACATAATTGTTTCAGGAAAGCGCCTTGAAGCCTTAAGTTTGACGGGTGCAGAGGCAGATAACTTCCCGTTTGAGGATCCGCAGGGCCTGGGTTTCAGCGGATGCCCGGTGGTATTCTATAATAATGAAATTGGAGCAACCGAGGTTGTAGCCGTAACACGTGACGGCAGAATTTTTGCAGTTAACGGAACAACCGGAAAGGCTGTAAAAGGATTCCCTGTTTCTTCGGGTGAAACAGTTGCGGCAAGCCCCGTACTGTTTAATGCAGGAAGGGCGTCTTTAGCCCTTGTAACAGCAGGGAACACGTTTTTTACCTATTATATTGCCTCTCAGGAAGGAGACATTTACTGGGCCTCTGAAAACGGGAGCCCCGCGGGAGCTTCATTTATCCCGCAGGCTAAGTATACAAACGTCCAGACGGCATTTATGCCAAAGGAAAGGGCCTACAACTGGCCTAACCCGGTCTATGGCACGGAAACCAACATAAGGTACTTTGTTTCCGAGGATTCAAAGGTCGATATCAGGATATTTGACCTGGCAGGCGACCTGGTGGCACATTTGACGGATAACGCCAGAGGGGGGCTTGATAACGAGACCGTATGGAATGTCTCAGATGTACAAAGCGGTGTTTACTTTGCCAGAATAGAGGCAACGGGAAACAGCGGAAAAACAGAGAACAATACGATAAAAATTGCAGTTATAAAATAAACCCCGGAAAAATAGAGAAAAATTATCCTGCTGTTTACCGGCAGTAAAAACCTTAAATTTGCCGGACAAAATAATTTAGCCTTTTCACCTGCATAGCGGAAACTCCTCTGAAAACGTGCAGTTTTCAAGGGGGTACCGGCATGCAGGTGATTCCTATTTATAATAAACCGTACTGAAGATGAAAAAACTTTTTGGATTACTTTTAGCTTCTGTTCTGCTTCTAGGCAGGGTTTCAATGGCCCAGTTTACAGAGTTCCATCCCGAGCTTAACTGGCTTACACTTAAAGGAAAGCACGTTGAAGTCCATTACCACGAGGAGACCGAAAGGACCGCAAGGGCAATACTTAAGATTGCAGATGAAGTCTGGGGACCCATTACCTCCCTGTACCAATATGAGCCCGAAACCGTGCACTTTGTAGTTAAAGATATAGACGACTATTCAAACGGCGCTACATATTTCTTTGACAATAAAATTGAAATATGGTCTTCAGCCCTCGATTTTGACCTGAGGGGAACGCATAACTGGCTTAGAAACGTTATTTCACACGAGTTTACGCACATGGTCCAGATCCAGTCGTCCATGAAGCTATCCCGCACGCTTCCCGCGGTTTATATGCAGTTTATGAACTATGAGGATAAAAGAAGGCCTGATATACTCTATGGATTTCCTAACGTTATAGCTTCGTATCCCCTGGCAACAATAAATGTTCCTGCCTGGTTTGCCGAAGGAACCGCCCAGTACATGAGAAAGGAATTCAACTACGACAACTGGGATTCGCACAGGGATATGATTCTGCGCAGCTATGCCCTGGACGGGGGGATGATGACCTGGAACCAGATGGGAGGCTTCGACAAGACGAGTCTTGGCAATGAATCTGTTTATAACGCAGGCTTTGCCCTTACGAGCTACATTGCGCAGAAGTACGGCGAGGATAAGTTAAGAAAGATCAGCCATGCTCTGGGAAGCATGAAGAATTTTACGATTGACGCAGCCCTTAAGGATGTCCTTGGCAAAACGGGTGACGAAATTTATGACGAGTGGCGTGACAGCCTTAAGAAAGACTACAAGAAAAGAACAGCCGAGGTTGAACAGAACGTTGTAAAGGGGCGTGAGGTTGGAACCGAGGGCTTTGGGAATTTTTATCCACTGTTCTCTGAAGACGGCACAAAAATCCTTTATCTGTCAAACAAGCAAAGCGACTATTTCAGCCCTTCAAATATTTACTCCTACGACCTGAAGACAGGCAAAGAGGAGATGGTTACCTCAAACGTAAGAAGTACCATGAGCTGGATAAAAGGAGAGAATAAAATTGTGTACTCAAAGCTCAGCGAGGATAACCCGAACTGGGCCAATATACACGATCTTTATGTTTATGACCTCTCAGAAAAGGAAGAAACCAGGCTTACGCACGGCCTGAGGGCAAACCAGCCTTATGTTTCTCACGACGGCAAAAAAATTGTTTTTGTTTATCAGAAAGACGGCACCTCAAACCTGGGGCTTGTTGACATAAAGGGGCAGGGATTTAAGAGGCTTACTTTCTTTGAAAACGGTGAGCAGGTATTTAACCCCAGGTTCTCTAATAATGACAGCCTTATCGTTTTTGACTGTGTAAATGCAAACGGGCGCGATATTGCTTCGGTTAAGGCTGACGCATCGGGACTTGAATACATACTTCAGGCAAAGGCTGACGAGCGCAACCCTGTTTTCGGGCGCGACGGAAAGCTTTACTTTTCAAGTGATGAAAGCGGTATCTATAACCTTTATTCAATGGATCTGAAGACCAAAAAAACCGAGCAGCTTACAAACGTAACAGGCGGCGCCTTTATGCCGGCTGTGGACAATGGCGGCAACATTGCCTACGCGGGCTATACTTCCAACGGGTATAAGATATTCTTCCTCGATACACTGGAGCAGAAGAAGGTGGACCCGCTTAAAAGATATATACCGCGGGAAAATCAGCCCCTTAGCGCCGATAAGTCGAACGGTGACATAAACAATTTCGGCATCGACGGCCTGACAAATTATGACGACAACTATCTGCCGGACACGAAGGCTGAACCATACAAGGGATCTTTTACAAAAGTTACCTTCTTTCCGGTAATAAGATACGACAACTATACGTCGTCCAATAACCCGATAGATAAGATTAAGCCCGGGGTATATGTTACTTCAAACGACATGCTGGACCGCTTTTCTTTCTTCGGCGGAGCTACAATTAACCGCCAGATGGAGCGCGATCTGTTTCTGGAGCTGAACTACAGGAACAAGCTGCCGCTTCTTTTCAATATGGGAATTAAGCCTGAACTTTCGCTTCAGCTTTACAGCGTTTCAAGGGATGCAAATACGGATCTTATTCTGGATGAATTTGACAATACAAGAATACCGATTGACGTGACATACGACCTTTTTGAGGTGGATCTGGCTGCAAAGCACAGGATATTCGCGCGCGGAAACGACCTGGAATTCAGGTTTATATACAGCACTTATACCAGCACTCTCGGAAGCTTTACACTCCCGACCAGGCCAGACGAGCTTTATCAGAAGACGAAGGATACCTATCTTATTGGAAGAAACTTCCAGATAAAGTATCATCACGAGCTTCTGCTGCCATATATCGACAGCGATATAAATCCTGTGGGAAGTGAAATTGACCTTCAGTACAATTATGAGATGAACAAGTTTAACCTCCATAATAATTTTACAGTTGAAGACGGAATACTTAAATCCGCTTATGACAACTTTGATTTTAACCGCCTGGAGCTCAACGTGAAAGAGCATATCCCGCTCTGGAAAGGTCATACTCTTACGGCACAGTTCAGGGGAGCAAGCATTTTAAGCCGCATGGCCGATACAACTGACTTCTTCGATTATTACCTGGGCGGACTGATTGGAATGAAGAGTTATCCATTCTATGCCGTCAGCGGAAAGCACCTTGGATGGCTGAACCTGACATACCGCTTTCCTCTCTTTAAGAATATAGACTACAGGCTGGGGCCCCTTTATCTGGATAAGATATTCATGGCGGTCTTCGGAGATATTGGTAACGCCTGGGAGGAGAAGATGCCTTCTTTAAATAATTTTAAGAAGGGCGCGGGCGCAGAGCTAAGGATTAAAATGGAGTCGTTCTACATGTTCCCGACCAGCATATTTTTCTCGGCGGCTTATTCGTTCGACAGGGCAGACAGGGTAATAAGGGAAGAACTGGTACGTTACGGAAAGGAATGGCAGTTCTATGGCGGTATATTGTTTGATTTCAGCTTATAACAAAATTATATAATCCTTCGTTAAAGGAGATTATGATGAAAAACATTTTGATGCTGCTTCTTGTTGTCGTATTTTCAGCCGGCAGCTTTGCACAAAAAAACGATTCCTGGAAAGCCACTCGAAGTGATTCCGCAAAATTTTCGGGCAACCTTCTTGAGGATTCCAGAATTGCTCTTTCGGGCTACAATAATGCCCTGACTCCGGCTCCGGTTACACTGGAGGGACGTAAGTCGCCTTTTCTGGCCGGTCTTTTTTCAATTATAATTCCGGGTTCAGGTGAAGCCTATGCTCAAAGCTACTGGAAGGCTGCAGCATTTCTGGCAGTTGAGGCGGCTGCCATAGGGGCGTCAGTATACTACAATAAGAAAGGCGACGACGCAACGCTTGATTTCCAGAGGTATGCCAATGCCAACTGGAGCGCCGTGCGTTATGCCGAATGGCTTAACAAGTATGCTCCCGAGATGGGCAAGGACGTGGTGGCAAACATAAAAATTGACCCTGATGCCACAAAGCAGCCTCAGGACAGGGTAAGCTTTGCAGAGATTAACGCCGTTGAACGCCAGCTCTCCACGTTTTCGCACGTGCTTCCGGGCTACGGCGAACAGCAGTATTACGAGCTTATAGGCAAATACCACCAGTTCAATCACGGCTGGGCAGCGAGCGACCCCAATACGGCGGAATATTTTAACAATCTGCCGCAGCAGATGCTGGATTATGCAAAAATGCATATTCTGCCCGACGAAACTTTCTACAAGTATGCAGACCGGGCTGTGGTTGTAATGGTAATTAACCACTTCCTGAGTGCTCTTGATGCCGCGTGGACTGCCTCGAGGTACAATAAGAACCTTGCAGTCAACATGCAGCTTAAGCAGGTTAATCTCACAGGCCTGTCGGAAATTTATCCGCAGGTTAATTTAACATATAGTTTTTAATGGTACTTTAGTAATTTATCCGGGAAAAAATGAAAGATCCAATTGTTGTAATAGTGGGCAGGCCGAACGTAGGTAAATCCACATTCTATAACCGTCTTACCGGCAGCAGCGAGGCAATTGTTGATGACGTAAGCGGTGTTACGAGGGACAGAAAATATGGCGAGGTGGACTGGAGCGGAAAAATCTTCAGGCTCATCGATACGGGGGGATATGTACCCAACTCACCTGACTTGTTTGAAACTGCAATACGCGAGCAGGTGGAAATAGCCATAACCGAGGCAGACCTGATCTTATTTGTTGTTGATGCCAGGCAGGGGCTTTCCCCGATGGATCAGGTGATAGCCAATATGCTCAGGGGCTCAAATAAGAAAACCATACTGATAGTAAATAAAGTTGATTCACAGAATGACGAGCCGAATGCAGGGGAGTTCTACAGCCTCGGCTTTGACGACCTGTTTGACATTTCTGCAATGGCAGGAAGAAAAATCGGAGACCTCTTAGACGAGATAATTGCAAGGCTAGATTTCTCAAACAGCATTAAGGGCGAAGACACAAGGCTGAGAATAGCCATGGTAGGAAAGCCGAACGTAGGGAAGAGTTCTCTTACGAATGCTCTTTTGGGCTACGACAGGAGCATAGTGACAAATATCCCCGGCACAACGCGCGACAGCCTTGACTCTTATCTTAAATACTACGGTGAAGAGATAATACTCGTTGACACGGCAGGCTTAAGACGGAAAAGCAAGATCAAGGAAAATATAGAATTCTACTCCATGGTAAGAACCATGAAGGCCTTAAGCGAGTGCGACGTTGCAGTTGTAATGCTCGACAGCACGAATGGTCTTGAAGGGCAGGATTTGAAGATCATTGACGAGGCGGTAACGAGGAGAAAGGGAATTATAATTGCGGTCAACAAATGGGACCTGCTTGAAAAGGACTCAAACACTGCAAAGCATTATCAGGACCAGATAAAAGCCAGGATGGGTTCCATGGATTTCATTCCTATAACCTTTATTTCGGCTCTTACAAAGCAGAGGATTTACGGACTTATAGACATGTGCAAAAAGGTCAACGAGGAAAGGAAGAAGAAGATTGCAACCAGCGTTCTAAATAACGTAATGCTTGAGGAAATTAACAATTTCCCGCCGCCCTCGACGCCGACGGGAAAGGAAATTAAGATTAAATATGTGACTCAGGTAGGCGACCATTATCCGGCGTTCCTCTTTTTTGCAAATGAGCCGAAGTACATTCCCGACAACTACAGGCGCTACATTGAAAAAACCCTGAGGCGTCATTTCGGCTTTGAGGGTGTTCCGATTGTAGTAGCCTTTAAGGCAAAATAAAATAACAGTTAACCCAAAAAACGCAGGCATCTTTTTTAGACGCCTGCGTTTTTAGTTTCTGCCAGATATAAATTATATTACCAGTTGCCGAGCGGGCCGCCGTAGGCACCCTGATCGTTCCTGGAATTATCAAGGTCATTATAGACTGAACCGGGATCTCCGTTATTTATGCATGGGGAATCCTCTGAGAGGTGCAGGTCGGTCTCAGAAACAAAAGATGGGGGAACGTTTAAGCCGAAAGCTTCATAATTATACCTTATTAAAGATTTTGAAGCGTCCCCCTTAATTGCAATTCCCGGGGTTCCTGTGCGTCCTGAATTCGCGTAGAAAATGTTGTTTTCCACCAGTGAGCTAACGGGTTCCCATATTACAAGGCCGCCGCCATAGTTCTGCGTGCTGTTTTTATAGACCGTATTGTTTATAAATACCAGGTCCGAGACATAGGCAAGGACAGCCCCGCCAAAGATGTCCGACTGGTTACCCGTAAAAATGCTGTTTTCTATTTCGCACTTTGAATTCCTTAAATAAATTCCTCCTCCTTCAGGAGAGGTGTTTTGTCTGATAATGGAGTTGTGAATTGTCACAGAAGAGTAGTCCATTGTAACAGCTCCAATGTCCTCGATATCGTTCATGGTAATAGTAATCTTTTCAATAATGGCAAAGCTGAGGAGTGAAGTTCCCTTAGAGTGTACGAACTGAATCCCGTGCCAGTGCGCAGCGTCGTTATCGGTTGTAAAAACAACGGGAACGTCCTTGCTTCCCTGTGCAATGAGTTTTCCTTTTACAATGAGCCGGGATGAATCGCTGAAATAAAGACTTACCCCGGGCTCAATGGTAAGCGTGGAAAGGGAGTCGACCTCAATTTCACCTCTTACTCTGTATGGAGAGTGCTCGAGTGTAAGCATGCCGGAGACTTTACCTTTAAGTATACTTGATTCGTCCAGAATATTTTCAGGATCATTAGAAAAGACTGTTTCCCGGTTTGAGCAGCTGATAAAGCTGACAGATAAAAGAAAGAGACTGAAGATGATAAGGTGTTTTTTCATGGCGCTCTTTTTTTTGTTTTTATTTATTGTGAATTTACTAAATTTGCTGTACTTAATCTAAAAAATCGTCAAATGATTAAACCCAAAAACATAATAATTATTGGCGGAAATGCCTCGGGGCCCTCTGCTGCGGCCAAGGCTAAGCGCACTAACCCGGAGGCTGAGGTTATTATGTTTGAAGAAGGGGAATTTATTTCCACCGGCACGTGCGAAATGCCTTACGTTGTTTCGGGCGACATCTGCTGCTATAAAAATCTCGTTCTTTTTACTCCTGAGCGTTTCTTTGAGGAAAAAGGGGTAAAGGTTTATATAAGGCACAGGGTTGAAGAGATTGACAGATTTGAGAGGACTCTAACAGTAAGAAATATAGAAGACAATAAGCTCCTTAAGTTCAGCTACGACAAGCTTATACTTGCAACGGGTTCAACGGCAAGGAAACTCGCCTGGCTTCCAAATGACCTTGAAAACGTCTTCCGCTTTAAGACTATCCGCGACCTGATCTCTATTAGAACATTTATTAAGGAAAAGGGCGTTAAGTCCGCTGTAATTATAGGCGCGGGCTATATCGGCCTTGAGATGGCAGAAGCCTTCTGCAAAGCCGGGTTGAGCGTTACTCTGGTGGAAAAAGACAGCTTCCCGTTTCCGTCTTCTGAAGTGGAGATTCAGCACCTCATGCTGGAAATCCTGAAGGACAATGGCGTTTACTTCTTTGGCGGAATATCTGAAATGAAACCGCTCACAGAGGGTAGATGTCTGAAAGCTTTCAGAATTGAGGGCAGGGAAGTGGATGCTGACCTCGTGCTTGTTTCGGCGGGGTTCATTCCCAACACCTCGCTTGCCTTAAAAAGCAAACTGGAGCTGGGGAGGACCGGGGCAATAAAAGTAGATAACAAGCTCAGAACAAGCGATCAGCACATATATGCCGCAGGGGACAACATTGAGGTAACGGAGAAAGTAACGGGCAGGCCGGTATATCTTCCGCTTGCAACTATTGCCCACGCTGCAGGCCACATTGCAGGTGAAAACGCCGCCGGGGGGAACAAATTCATGAAGGCGGTAATAAAAAACACTGCCGTAAAGGTATTTGACCGCTCGTATGCAAGCGTTGGCCTCACCATACAGGAGGCGCTCAAAGGAGGCTTTAAGGCAGGTGCTGTGCATGAAGTGGTGCCGAACCTGGTTAAGGTCATGCCCCAGAGTGAAAAAGTCTTCGGCAAGATTGTCTACGATATGAATTCATATAAGATACTGGGGGCTTCATTCTTAGGGGGAAGGGAAGTAACTGGCTACGCCGATCTCATTTCCTCATTTATTCATACCGGGACTGACCTCCGCACTTTAGGCGAACTGTATTATAATTATACACCGCCGCTCTCACCTTTCATTAATTTGCTTTCCGTACTGGGCAGAAAAGTACGCTAAAGACTTATTCTGCAAGGCTTTAGCGCCCAAGCGTCCCAAAAGGCTCAAAAAATGGTTTAATCTTTATTTTAATCTCATTTTGGGACACATTCTGTGCTGCCTGTCACAGAAAACCGCGATTTCGGTGATTTTTCGCACAAACAGCCTCTGGTATAATTTTTGGACTAAAGAGCTGAATCAAAAAAGGGGATAAAAAATGAAAGCTCTTACGTTCAGATATCTTCTCGTTCTCGCGATCCTGGCTTTTGCGTCTAATTTCGTTCAGGCATCCAGCGGAAACTGCGACCTGAGCGGATTTTTGACCTACACCCAGGGGGGGTGGGGAAGCACTGCGCATGGGAAAAACCCCGGCAGTGTACGCGATAAGTATTTTTGCCAGGTATTCCCGACCGGGCTTACCGTCGGCGGAAACTACACGATGAAATTTACTACTTCCCAATCCATCCAAAACTATCTTGGTGGACAGGGGACGCCTTCCAGGCTGACAAAAAGCTACACAAACCCGACTTCCACAGAGTCAGGCAACTTTGGCGTGCAGATGGTTGCACTCACGCTGAATGTGTATTTCGACAATGCGGGCAAGATCGGCTCAAACGCACTGGCATTAAAGGATCTTGTCATTCTTTCAGGCAAGTTTGCAGGAAAGACAGTCTCTGAATTCCTTGCTCTTGCAAACAGGGCTTTGGGAGGTGAGGCCATTTCGGGCTACACCTATTCAGATTTTAATGATGCCGCAGCTGCAATTAATGAAAATTTTGACAATGGCACTGTGGACAAGGGTTTCCTTACATGCCCCACGGCTCCAAAGCCTGTTTCCATCGGCGACAAGGTTTGGCTGGACAGTGATCTGGACGGCGTCCAGGGATTGACTGAAGAGGGGCTTGAAGATGTAACGGTTCAGCTTTATAACTGCTCCGGTGCATTAATAAGTGAAACAACAACGGACCTTAACGGAAACTACTATTTCAAAAACCTGAATCCCGGTGATTACAAAATTAAATTTGTAATCACCGAAGGATATCTCTTTACAAAGAAGGACAACGGCGGCGACGATAAGGATTCTGATGCCGACCTGACAACAGGTTTTACAACCTGCTACACACTTTCCTCAGGTGAAAACAATTATACGGTTGATGCAGGCGTTTATGAAAAGCCTTCTCCTAAAGCATCACTTGGGAACCTCGTCTGGAACGACCTGAATCATAACGGCGTTCAGGATAATGGCGAAACGGGTATTGCAAATGTTACAGTTGAGCTTTACACATGCAGCGGAACCTTCGCTGCAACAACAACGACAAACTCCAACGGTATTTACGGATTTACAAACCTGAATGCAGGGGATTATAAAGTTAAATTCATTCTTCCTGAGAGTTATGCTTTTACGTCAAAAGATGCTTCAGAGGCAAATGATGAAACAGATTCAGATGCTGATCTGACAACAGGCTTTACCGGATGCTATACATTAAATGCCGGTGACGTAAACAACTCGGTTGATGCCGGAATGTACCAGGTTCAGCAGGACCTTAAGGCAGACCTGAGTCTGACAAAGACAGTTGACAATGCAGCTCCAAAGAATGGCGACAGGGTAACCTTCACAATTACTGTTACAAATAACGGTCCTGACGACGCTCACGGTGTTGTGGTTTCAGACCTTCTGATGCAGGGGCTGGATTTCATTGGAGCCACGGCTTCAGCCGGTGAATACAACAATACCACAGGCACCTGGAATGTTGGAACACTTCTTAAGGGAGCAAGCGCTAATTTAATAGTTGTTGTTAAAGTAAATGCCGGAACACTTATGACCGGTACGGTTGACCTGGGCCCGGCTTCTAACTTCAACGTTTTTGTTTTACAGGACGTTAACCAGCCTTCTTCAGACACACAGGGGCGCATGGCGGTTGGACGGGATGCAACGCTTGCACATTACAGCGTGGGCGACCAGCTTTCGGCAACTCCGGGCAGTGACGTGCTCATAGTCGGAAGAAACCTTACCTTCACTGTCGGCGACGTGTATTACGGAAATGTTGTCTACGGAAATTCAACAAATCTTCCGGTTGATCAGGTTGGTATTACAGGCGGCACTTTGAGACAGGGAACACCCATCGACTTTGATGCAGCAAAGACATACTTAAGAAACTTATCAACCCAGCTTGCACAGAAGGAGGCCAACGGTACGGTTGAATTCCAGTGGAGCGGCCTGACGCTCAGAGGTACTACTCCTTTACTTAACGTATTTAATGTTTCAGGAAGCGACCTTTCAAAATCGAGCAGCATGACAATAGACGTTCCAAATGGCGCAGTTGTTCTTGTTAATGTTGATGGCGACAGCGTAAGCTGGACAGGCGGGCTTACCGTCAGCGGTACAGACGTATCAAACGTCCTTTACAATTTCCATCAGGCAAGGGCGCTGAAAATACAGGGGATTGACGTGAGGGGATCAATTCTGGCGCCATTTGCCGATGTTAATTTTGCAGCCGGACAGGAAAACGGCCAGATGATCTGTAACTCTCTTACGGGCATGGGACAGTTCAATAATGTTCATTTTATCGGAAACATCCCGGCTGAAAGAAAGATTACAAACATTGCTGAAGTGTCAGCCGTAATTGAAAAAGATCCAGATTCAACCCCCGGTAACGGCGTTGAATCGGAAGATGACTTTGCCAGGGTGCTTGTAACTGTAAGCCCCGTAACTGACGGCAATACAGGAAACGGCAACACTGGAAGCAGCCAGAAATGGAATCACGTGGCAGACTTCATGAGCAATGAAATGGTCTGGAACGTAGCCTTCGACAACAGCGGTAACGCACTTGCCGGAACCTGGGGCGGACACATCTATAAGACAGAAGACAACGGCCAGAACTGGAGTGTCTTAAATGAAGGCATGAAAGCTGCATTTATCTGGTCAATAGTTGTAAATTCACAGAACCAGATCTTTGCAGGAACTGAAAAGGGTGTCTTCACTTCTGTTGACAACGGCAAATCGTGGAATGAAACAGGCCTTAAAGACATTGATGTACGCTCATTAGTAAAAGTCTCAGACGTTCTTTATGCCGGAACATGGGGTAAGGGCGTATATAAGTCCATAGATAACGGACAGACCTGGACAGAAGTCAATAAGGGTCTTAGCTGCCTTGCAGTACACGCTCTTACAGTTAGCTCGAAGGGTGAAATTTACGCCGGTACATTTGGCGGCGGCGTATTCAAGAGCGCTGACAACGGATCAAACTGGACAGATCTTAATGCCGGATATCCGTTCATCTGGGCACTTGGAACAACCTCAGACGGAATGCTTTATGCCGGAACCTACGGCGGCGGCGTTTACTACTCGAATGACGGCGGAGCAACATGGTCGAAATCAAATAACGGCCTTGCATCGCTCTTCATCTATTCAGTTACAGTAGACAATAAGGATAATGTTTATCTTTCTTCATGGGCCGGCGGAGTATACACAGCTTCAGCTAACGGCACGATCTGGAATTCACTTGGAATGGCAGGCCAGGGCGTGAGCACGGTAGCCGTAAATCCCAGAACAGGTTCACTGCTTATCGGAACAAGCCAAGGTACGGTTTACGAAACCAGCCTTAGCGTAACCGGAGTGGAAGAAAAGAAAGAAGTTCCAACAAGCTTCCAGCTCATGCAGAACTATCCGAACCCGTTTAATCCTTCCACTACAATTAAGTTCAGTGTACCTGCTGCAGGAACTTATACACTGAAGGTATTTGATGTATTAGGAAAGGAAGTTGCGGTTTTAATCAACAACGAGCTCACAGCCGGAAACTACACCGTAAGCTTCAATGCTGAGAAGCTTTCTACAGGCATGTATATCTACCACCTGCAGGGTAACGGCGTTAACATGACAAAGAAAATGCTTCTCATGAAGTAAAAGAAAAAAATAAGTTCATTACAAAGGGCGGGAGAAATTCCGCCCTTTTTTTATTTATTCTTTGAAAAGAAAGAGTTATCTTATATAAATTTTTAAGGAATTATATTGCCGTCAAATCTGTTTGGGCAAGTAGATAAGGCTATTTATTAAATAATAAAGGTAAACATGAAAAAAGCAGAGATCCACACCGAAAAAGGTGTCATGAAGGTGGAGTTTTACGAAAAAGACGCTCCGAATACTGTTAAAAATTTTATAAACCTCGCTGAAAAAGGCTTCTATAACGGGCTTACTTTCCACAGGGTTATACCGAACTTTGTTATACAGGGAGGATGCCCCAAGGGTGACGGTACAGGCGGACCGGGTTACAAAATTAAATGCGAAACCTCGGGCGGCAACCAGTACCACGACCGCGGAGTTCTTTCAATGGCACATGCCGGAAAAGACACCGGCGGCTCGCAGTTCTTTATCTGCCATAACAGGGAGAATACACAGCACCTGGACCGCAAGCATACCTGCTTTGGTAAAGTAGTTGATGGACTGGATGTAATAGACCAGATACGCCAGGGAGATAAGATTGAAAAAATAGTTGTCCTGGACGAAGAATAAAAATAACCCCCTGTTGAAGGACAAAAGGACTTATAAAAAGGCTGAAAACGGATGTTTTTCAGCCTTTTCCATTTAATAAAGCCCATTTTTCACCCCACAATGCCGGAACGGCGATATAAATTGAATAATTCACCGATAAGTATATATTGAAAATAACCCGGATGCCGGAGTTTTCCCCGGGGGCGGTTCAGTACAGATAATTTGAAGGTGGTGTTATGATTAGATTTATACTATGCTGTTTTGTGATAACGGTATTTCTGTTCCAGGGATCAGTTAATGCACAACAGGCCACAAGGCCTGTAAAGAAGGGGCACGCATTTTCAGGGACACTCATGTTTGGCGTTGATGGCGGCGTAACCTTGGGTCTTACGGACTATGGCAAGCTCAGGCCTGATATTATGGGCAGGGCGGCACTTGAATACTTTTTCCCCACTTCCTCTCCCGGCATTTTTTCCATCAGGGCTTTCGGATCGGGGGGATATATAAAAGGCCGGGATGTTTACAGGACACCGGTTTCTTTCAGAACGGATTTTTCCGCCCTTGGCGGGGGAGTCTCATATAACTTTTCAATTGCAAATGCAGTTTTCCCATATATTTTTGCCGGGGCATCATACATGTGGTTCGATCCAAAAGATGAGAACCGGAACAGGCTCACAAGAAATGCCCTTGGGGCATACAAAAGAAATGAAGTGAATTATAATGGTGAGATAGGGATACGCACACTTTTATCCGACCAGCTGAGCTTTAACATTTCGGCAGGGATTCAGTTGAGCCCGAATGACAACTGGGACGACCAGATTGCAAAGGGCAATAACGACATGATGCTGCAGGGTTTGATAGGCTTTTCATATTCGTTTTTTACAAAGATTGATTCGGACGGCGACGGGGTGGAGGACTCCAAGGATATGTGTCCGGATACGCCGCCGGGAGTCAAGGTGGACCAGTTCGGATGCCCGCTTGACGCCGATAAAGACGGGGTGCCGGATTACCTGGATAAATGCCCCGATACGCCAGGAGGCGTGCGTGTGGATAAAAACGGCTGCCCTCTTGATTCGGACGGTGACGGGGTGCCGGATTACCAGGATAAATGCCCTAATACGCCGCGAGGCGTTCAGGTGGACCAGAATGGCTGCCCTCTGGACAGTGACGGCGACGGGGTGCCGGACTATATGGATAAGTGTCCCGACACACCAAAAGAAGCAAAGGTGGATCAGAACGGGTGCCCGCTTGACACAGATGGCGACGGGGTGCCGGACTACTTGGATAAATGCCCCAATACGCCAAAGGGCGTGCAGGTAGACGAGAACGGCTGCCCGATAGAGAAGGAAAAAGTTACAATTACAAAAAAGATTATTCTTTCAGGCGACACGAACTTTGAAACCGGCAAGGCTCAGCTTTTATCTGCGGCATACCCGCAGTTAAGCCGTCTGGCAGATGTTATGAAAAACAATCCCGAGACGAGGTGGAGGATAGAAGGGCACACAGACAGCAGGGGTTCAAATGAATCCAATATGAAGCTTTCGCAGAGGCGTGCCGAAGCCGTAGCTGATTTTCTTGAAAGCCTTGGAATTGACAGGAGGAGGTTTGAAATTGTTCCTATGGGAAGCACGCGCCCCATCGCCCCGAACAACACAGCCGAAGGGCGTGCAATGAACAGAAGGGTGGAGGTCAGGCTGATAGAGGAATAAATTCATAGTTACAGATTCCAGACGGAGGACCGGGGGCTAAAGCCCATATGTTTTTGATCCGGATACCACGGCCCAAAAGGCCGTGGCAATTCAGCACATTATCTTACCAGGCGTTCGGCTGCCTCGAGATTGTTGATGCATTTTACTACGTTGATCTCCTGGCCTAAGACTGGCATAAATATGTCGCCCAGCTTTTTAAGCCTTTTCTGAATGGACTTTATTGTAAACTCCGCAGGATCCAGCCCGCGTCTGACCTCGTTCCAGTTTAATGGAATGGATACCGGTGCCCCGGGTCTCGGTCTTACGCTGTAAGGGGCTGCAACCGTTGCACCCCTCTTATTCTGCAGGTAATCCAGATATACTTTGCCTCTGCGTTTATCGGGACTTCTTTCAAGGCTTGTTATATCGGGCAGTTTTTCGTGTGCCACGCGTGCAATGAGGTGCGCAAATTCCTTGCTGATCTCAAAGTTGTACTTTGAGTTCAATGGAACGTATATGTGCAGCCCAGTAGCCCCGGAGGTTTTGCAGAAGCACTTGGCTTTTGCCTCATCCACAATTACCTCTCTTACTGCAAGTGCAGTCTCAACGACCTTGTCAAAAGATATATCCAGCGGGTCCAGGTCCATAACCATATAGTCCGGGTAGCCGGGCTTTTTTACTTTTGAGAACCAGGGGTTGATTTCAATGCAGCCAAGGTTAACCATATAAAGCAGTGAGGCTTCATTTGTACAGACCATATATTCAACTTCTCTTCGGCCTGAACCTGATGTGACTTTTACGGTTTTTATCCAGTCCGGGGCTGTATTTCCCATATCTTTCTGGAAGAAGCTTTCACCTTCAATTCCGTTCGGGTGCCTTAAGAGCGTGTGGGGCCTGTCCTTAAGATAGGGGAGCATGTATTCCGAAACGCTCCTGTAGTAATCAATAAGGTCGCGCTTGGTATAGCCTTCATCGGGAAAATAAACCTTGTCCAGATGGGTTAGTGTAAGCCTTCCTTTAGCGACCTTAATCTCCTCCTCATATGCATTTCCCGTTTTAAGTGCTGCTGAAGTTTCATGGGATATTTGGCTGGCAGGGAAGTTGCTAAGGTCGGTTTTTAATATCCGGTCGTCTTTTTCTATCCTTTCAGTTTTTAATATTCTGTTCTCCTTTGGTTTAAGAAGCCCCTTCCGTGTATTTTCAAGTGTTGAGACAGGGCGGCCTGAAACAACGGAAGTATCCTTTTCTGTAACGTCCTCATCAGAGGCAAAGTTGTCTTTTGCCTTTATGAGGAGCCAGGTATTCTTCTCGCTGGAGCTGAATTTCCGGAGGTGGAACTGCCCCTGCAGTTTTTTGCCATAGAGGACAAAGTCAAAGCTGCCCGAGCGGTAGCCTTCCCTCAGAATCCTTTCGCTTTCCTCACGGGTTTTGGCTTCCGGGGCAGAATAAGTTCCTTCATCCCAGATTATTACGTCTCCTGCGCCGTAGTTGCCTTCAGGGATTGTGCCTTCAAAAGTCCTGTATTCAAGCGGGTGGTCTTCAACCTCCATTGCAAGGCGCTTATCCCTGGGGTTTAACGATGGTCCTTTTGGGATTGCCCAGCTTTTAAGCACCCCGTCAATTTCCAGGCGGAAGTCGTAATGCAGGTGTGTAGCGTTATGTTTCTGTACCACAAAATGCAGCTCTTTGCCTCCCGAAGTTCTTTCCATGCCTTCAGGTTCAGGAGTCTCATTAAATTTTCTTTTCTCTTTATATGTATTCAGCCCCATAATAATGCCCTTCAGTTTTCTTTGAAAAAGGCGAAAGGAGACTTTATGCAGCTGTCAAGACGGAAACCGAGTGTTCCTGACCATACAGGACGCATAATAAACTCCTTTCATTAGTACTTATTAATAGAGTACCAAGGAAGAGGAATTTATTCAATTTATAAATTTATCCTGGAGGCTGCGGGGGGAACTCCCGGTAAACGGGTGCCGGAGAATGCCTGTTTACCGGTAAAAAGGAAGATATTTGACTAGGCGATTTCCCGTTCAAACATGGCGCTGTCTGCTTCATTCTGCCTGAAGCCGATTTTCTTTAAGTACTTCTGGTGCTCTTTTACCCTTGAGTAAGTAACGAACTCCCCTAAGCCTTTTTTCTTAAACATATCCAGGTTGGACGTGTAGACAAAATTTGCGTTCTTAAAATCGCGGTATTCAGGAATTACATAATCCAGCTTAACATTGGCCTTATTGCCGCCTACGGTTTCATAGATAAAAAGTCCAACGGGTACGAGGTTCCTTAAAATGAAAAAGCACTCCGGCTTTTCAAGCTTACTGATATCGAAACCCGGGAAGTATTTCTGTATGTCTCCTTCGTAGAACTTCAGAAACTTAATGAGCAGAGGATCGCCTTTGGAAGCTGAGATTTGTGTGAAGTAGTCCTTCTTTTTCGACATCTGCACCAGGTAGTAAATATTTACAATTACAATAAAGCCGTTGACGGCAAAAACCGGATAAGCTTTGACAGAAAGCCCGTAAATAACAAACATTACGGCACCCGTAAGATTAATCCAGCGCAGCCTTAAGATGTTGCTCATCGTCAGTGAAGCTGCAACCAGCAGTGATGCCAGGTAGCCGATTATTTCAAGTAGTTCCATAATTCTTTTGGATTGTGATGCAGTTTACAATAAGTTTAATTTTTGTTCATTAAAGATACTATTAATACAATTAAATTTTGAATTTTAATTTATAATAATTATCATTTAGTAAGAGCAGGCAAAACACAGAATTCGCAGACCAGGAGATGTATGATTAATAAAGACGATTTCAAGATCGAACTGCCCCATTATATAAAACAGGATATTATGATCGATCTGCTGGTACAGAACTTTGCATATACTAAAACGCTGGGCAAATATATTTTCGAGGATCTTCTGGCAAGAACCGAGAGAACAGAAGATGAATTGTACCAGGAATTTAATGATACAATGAAACAAATGAAATATGAAATACTTGCCGTTATTGCATCCAAATACGGCAAATGAAGGGCAGAGACGAGTCCTATGGAACAAAAAGTAAATGAGACTGAACTGGATAAACTTTATAGTGAATTATATAAAGTCAGAAACGCAGGGCAGAAAATTCATCTGCTGGAGAACTTCGGCAATGTGACAAACATCAGGAGGTTCCTGGATTCCTACGAGAATTACCTCATCCTTAAAATCGCCGAGATCAAGAAGATCATCAGCTTCAGTAATAACTGAAGCTGCCGCACGCCAAGGCTTCAAAGCTATCCTTCTTTCTGAGAAAAAATACCTGGTATAAAAATTTAACGGGTTTTAAGCATATGGTAATTTGCCCCACATGCTTGATAAGGCGGAGAATTGTAATATATTTAAATATATCCGGCATAGTTCATATAGCCTTTTGCAGTTCTTTTTTTTACTTGCTGTATTACAAAATGAAGGATATAAAAATGAACGGCAGACGAAGCAATAAGGAAGGAGGAACAAACAAGCGTTCCTCACTGGTAGTATGGACGACAATAGCAGTTGTTGTAATACTGATTATAATTGCAATTCTCTACATCCGCTCCGGCAGCAGGAGGGAAGTAAAGCCTCCCACAGGGCAAAACCAGGGACAGGTGATTTCAGGCGAGCCCAGAAAAGAGCTCCCGCAGATGGATGAAAAGCCCAAGCCGCGTTATGCATCCTTTAAGGGGTGCCCGCCTGAAGGGGACGGGGGCGACCCGGAATTAAACCGGAACAAAAACCGCGTTGACGAGGGCAACTACATTCCGGTTGAATATGACGCCGTGCTGGGTCTTTCCTGGCCACGGGGCATTGAAAGAAGGGACCACAAGAACTGGCCTGAAAAAGCAAAGCGTGAAATTGAAAAGTACGAGGGAATACCTGTTGCTGTAGAAGGATTCCTTTTCGGTGCAAAGCAGTCGGGCCCTGAATCGTGTAACTGTCACGGCGCGGACAAGGAGTTCAGGGATTACCACGTATGGCTCGTGAAAAATGAAGGGGACGACAGGACGAAATCAATTGTTACTGAAGTTACTCCTTCCTTAAGGGCAAATCATCCGAACTGGGACCTCAGGAACCTTAACAAAATTGCCAGGAGCAGGCAGAAAGTCAGGGTGAGCGGGTGGCTGATGTTTGATCCCGAGCATCCGGATCAGATAGGAAAAACGCGCGGCACAATATGGGAAATTCACCCCATAATGAAAATTGAGGTAAACCAGGACGGGAAATGGGTAAATATGGATGACCTGAATTTCGGGAAGAGGGGCGGCAATGCGTAAGGCAATATCACTTAAAGTAAGCCTCTGGATTGAAGGCGAGGATGAACCGGCGCACAACTTTGCAGAATCCACAAAAAAGGCTGTAAATGAAATAATTCAGAAGGGGAGCTCTGCTCATCCCGAGCTTAAGGTTAAAGTTAAGCGCATAACCGAGCGTAACGATGAGGACGGCGGGGAAGAATAACAGAACTCCTGTCAAGGGGAAATATCCAAGGGTTGACTGTTTTATTTATCTGTGCCTAAATTAAAGGTGTATCCATTAATATCAAAAGAAAGAAGGGTAAGATGAATAAGAAGCGCAATTTCCAGGATGATCAGCATAACCAACAAAAGAATATGCGAAAACGCAATAAGATGGAACAACAGGAACAAAATAAAGTAAAATATCCGGAAAATGATCCGCATGTCAGGGATATGGATGACGGCAACGGGGATATCCTTGGCGGCAAGATCTAAAAAGAATTATGAGTTATGAATTATGAATGCTGAATTAAGAGAAAAACTGTTTTTCAGCATTCATATTCATAATTCATAACTTAAAATTCATAATTTATCATTAATTGACTGCAAGTCCTTTCATCTGTTTTTCAACGAGTGAAGCGTAATAACCGGTTGCAGAGAGAAGATCCCTGTGGCAGCCTTCCTCAACAATTCGTCCGTTTCTGAGGACAAGAATCCTGTCGGCATTTACAACCGTAGAGAGCCTGTGTGCAATAACAAACGTTGTGCGTCCTTTTACCAGCCTGTCCAAAGCCTCCTGAACATGGGCCTCCAGTTCGGCATCGAGTGCTGAAGTGGCTTCATCAAGTATCAGGACAGGGGCGTCTTTAAGCAGGGCTCTTGCAATTGCAATTCTCTGGCGTTCACCGCCTGATAAGCGGCTTCCGCGTTCGCCGGCAACGGTATCGTAGCCGTTTTCAAGCTTCATAATAAAGTCGTGTGCATTGGCAGCTTTTGCTGCAGCTTCAATTTCAGCCTGTGTTGCATTAGGGCGTCCGTATGCAATATTATTCTTTATTGATTCATTAAAGAGGAGGGCATCCTGCAGAACAACGCCTATCTGCTTGCGGAGCCAGTTCTGTTTTAAGTCTTTTAAGTCCACTCCGTCCATTGTAATTCTGCCCTGTGTCGGGTCATAGAACCTCATCAAGAGCGCCATAAGTGTGGTTTTTCCAGATCCCGAGGGGCCGACGATTGCAACCATTTCACCCGGTTTAACTTTAATGTCAACGCCCTTAAGTATCTCATTTCCCGATTTGCCGTAATTAAAGCGTACGTCTTCAAAGGCAATTTCGCCCTGGCACTTTTTAAGTTCAACTGCATCGGGCTTATCATCTAAAAAGTTTTCTGTATCGAGTATGGAGAATATCTGATCGAGTGAAACCGAGGCGGTTCTGATTGTGCGGTAAATTCCCGTAAGACCCTGCACGGGTCCAAAGAGTCCCCCTACGTAGCTGATAAATGCAACAAGCGTTCCCAGTGTAGCCTGTCCTTTAAGGACCAGAAATCCGCCCAGTCCGATAGCGGCAATTCTGGCCACTGTAATTGTCACGCTTTGAGCGATGCTGACGCCGGAGTCGTAGCCGATGCCTCGAACGACGATGTCGTTAGCGTCTTTAACATTACCTAAAAAGCGCTGTTTTTCGGCGTCTTCCATTGCAAAGCTTCTTACTGTAATGATGCCGGATAGGACCTCATTAAACCTGGAGTAAATGCGCACCCAGCGGTCGAGCAGGCTCTGTTCTCTCTGGGTTTGTTTTGGTGCGGCATAGGCTGCAATAATAGCGGGAACCGGGGCAAAAAGGCAGACCAGTATAGTAAGGCGCCAGTCTAGCTGTATCATTACAATTACAGCCATAACGAGGTATGTAAGAGCCGGAAGCACATTAAAGGAGATTTCTGTAATTGCCGACATAAAGCCCGTGATGCCGCGGTCGAGGCGTGTCATTATGGCGCCGACGCCTTCTATGCGGTGGATTTCGGCCGGGAGGCGATGGAGCTTAGCCACGGTAGCCTCCAGGAGGCCGTACTGAATATTAAGCCTTGTCCTCCAGCTAAGCCAGTTGGAAAATCCGCCAATGATATCGCGGAAAAGCCCTAATCCAAGAAGAAGTCCCGCACCCACGATAATAGTTTTAGTTGTTGTATTTCCGCCAAGCCTGTCGAAGATATACTTCATAATAAGGGGTTCCAGCGCATTGGCAGCGGCTACAACTAAAGTTAAACCCAGTATAAGGAAGAGAAACATGCGGTATTCGCGTGTAAAAGAGAGTGCACGAAGGAGTTTATTCCAGTACTGAGATCTATTTTTCTTAATATTTAATTCATTCAAATTCAAAGTTTATCCATTCAAAACAATTTTCATAATCATCCATTCAAGTGTATTTTCGGCAGAAAGAGGAAAAACTTAAGCGTTTTTTGGGGTCAAATCTAAAAGTCTTGACTTCGGGTGTACAACATTGGATAGGGAAATTATGGAAAAAGAGGCAATTATGATGGGAACATGTCCCCGGGTTATTAATACCATGGCGTTGCAGCGGCATTTAATAATCGTTGTTTCAGGTTGATGGCATATTGGTTAGCCAATGCATTGAATTTCTGTTTATCTTGATCCAGGGACATTTGGGCGGAAAATTGTGTCATTCCGAGACGGAAGGCATTGTAAAATACGAAGTAAAAGGGAAGACGGCTTTCAATTTCTTTGTCACCGCTTTGTTTTATATAGCTATTAATGAAATAGTGTTCTTCATCTTTTCCTAATAAGAATTCGGTTATGAAACCGGCAATGTCATATGCAATGTCCTGGCATCCCGGGAAAAAGTGGTCCTTATGGTGATGTATTGAATCGGTCTTTATGTAATCTCCATTGATCTTAAGCCATTCGAAAGGGAGCATCCTGCCGTCTAAGGCCGTGGCATTTGTGCTGAAAAACGGCTTAAAGCTGCTGCTGAGTTTAGAGAATTTATCTGACCATTCATCCCCCAGGCCTTTCATTAGGTTTACCGAGATCATCTCCTCAATTTCATTGTACGTTCTGCTGCAGCTGGCAGGGAAGGATCTTTTAAGAAATGCCACGTATGAGGCTGCTCTATCAAGGAGGCTTATGTTCACATCAGATGCGCTTAAGGGTTTTCCACCGATAAAGCGGCTTAAGATAAAACCGTTCTCAAGTGCCAGAGCCTGAGGCGAAAAACCTTCACTGAATAGAACCTCAGCTCTTTCGAACAAATCCCGTCCGTAGTGTCCCAGTCCCGCAAATTTAATGATGTATTTGTGATCATGCGAAAGGTACTTCCGCTGCTCGAAATTGGGAAAAACAGGCGGGAATTCTTCGGCATTCTTAAATACAACATTCCTCCACATGCCGGCTGAAATATCCTTTACTTCTCCGGCATACTCAGGGAAAAGGCCTCTTATTGAAATTACCTCTTCAAACTCGGAATGAAACTTCATGTGCCTCATCCATATGGCTTTGGCTTTTTCTGAAACGAAATTCTGCCCGTCCGTCCTGTGACCCGGGAAGAAAACAATCCTGTCGTCACTTATCCCGAGGCTACTTAGTTTTTCAGCAACCGAGGCAAATGATGATCCGCTTAGACCCGGCCCTTCGTCGACAACAAGATAATATCCTTTATGGGAGGCTTTAAGCTCTTCTTCCAGTTCCATATCAATAATAAGTTTCCTGTCAAAATAGAACCCCCTGGGGCGTATGGTCAAAGATTTAACCCTTGAGCCCGACTCTTCCAGGCGCGCGGCTACGACTGCCGAAAGGCTTGTACCTATGCTGCGGATTCCGATTACAGTTACTTCAGAGGGAAAGAAGATATTGAAGAAATTATCTGCCGACTTTAGGTACATTTCAGGATAAAGGGAGTAGAACGCATACCCTTCCGGGACATTGTATGAAAGGAGGGAAGAGATGCCGTAGTTTTTTAATGCCGGAAGTTTTTCCCTGTAGGCAGCAATCCATTTATTTGTTTCAGCGGGATTTCTTTTCAGCTGGTTAATGAAAATGTGTGCTGATGCAAGTGAAAGGCTTCTTAGAAGATTTATAAGGTCATCCATAGAGTCAACTTCAGGGCAAAGGAGATCTGTCAGTGCAGCCTCAAATTCTCCGGTTGTTATCAGGAGTTCGGAAGCAGGGTTATGACCATAATATCTGTCAAACTCAAGGCTGTTAATGAGCGATTCAATTTTTCCCAGGGCTTCATTAAAGCTTAGGAGTTCCTTATTGTCGCCGTAGATAATCATATCACTCCTAAAAAGGTTTTCCGTCGGGGAGTTCCCCCGTCTGGTTCAGGCAGTGGATCTTTGGCCCCCAGTCGTCAATAGAAATAACGCTGAAAGACCCGGTATTTATTTTAATGCGCAGTATAAAGTCGAGAGGTATACCTGCGTAGTGTGCAATGGCGACTTTAATGGGGTCGCCGTGGCTGAAGAGAGCAAGCGTCCCTTGGGGGTACTCGTGGCGCAGGCTTTCAAGGCGGTCCACCATTCTTTTCTGCACGTCGGCCATAAGCTCGCCTTTAGGGGGGCGGGTGCCGCTTCTGAAGGTGTGGAACTGTTTCCACTTTTCATCGGGCTCCAGTTCTGAGAAACTTTTCCCGGTCCAGTCCCCGAAATCAATTTCAATTATGTCGTCAAGTATTACAGGGTCCTTTTTCAGGTGTTTACAGAGTGGTTCTGCAGTTTCCCTTGTCCTTTCAAGAGGGCTTGAGAATATCACGTCAAAAGGTACCCCTGCAAGCATGTCGGCTAACCGGAGGGCCTGTTGGCGTCCGTTATCGCTTAAATGCACGCCTGGCAGCCTGCCGGGGATTGTATCTCCTGCGGTAGTATTGCCGTGGCGCATTAAATAGAAAGTTGTCATACGTTTATTCCGTTAATTTCTTTTTAATGAACAACCTGTAGTTGTTCCTGTCTTCTGTCTTCCATTTATATTTATAATTTTCGCGTCCCCTTAGAAAGTCAAATTTCCTTATTCCCTCTGAAATTGCACTTTCATTTATCTCAAGAAGAATGACTGAGCCGGGACTGTATTTTGAAAATGCAGGATCGAAGCCTCCTATATAATAGTACAATCTGTCATTCTTTATAAGAGAATAAACGGCGGCTATAATCCTTCCATCGTGCTTTAATGCATAAAGCCTTAAAGATCCCTGTTCAAGAAGATCCCTGGCAGCATCCCTGTGGAAGTTCTGCAGTGTGGATTCTTCAAGGAGCCCCGGCATATTTCTGTTTTTCCAGCTTGCGTTGTGGAGCCTGAAAAGCCAGTCCATGTATTCATCCAGGTTTTCTTTTTTTGCAGTTTCCAGCCTGAGTGTTCCTGAATCCCAGAGCTGCCGCCTTGCCCGCACGGTATTTTTCCTGAAAGAGACAGGGAGGCTCTGAAGATAATCATAGAATGACCCGGGAAGGACTGCAACCGGGCATACGTCAGAATTTATTATTCTGGATTCAAGCATTTCAGGCACTTTTATCTTAAGCAGAGGGGATGACTGCCTGAGCTCCTGGAAGTCGCACACGTCCCAGTTTTCCTTTGTGTCCAGGAGGAATTCCGAGATTGTGCGGACCGCTTCCCTTTCAAATTTCGGGCGGCAGAGCACGTCCATGTAATCGGTATTGCCGGTACCTATAAAGGTCAGCTGTCTGAGGTTTTCATTATTACTTCTGTAATTAAATATGTACATCGGTGCAAGCCCGACGAGGATCCTGCGGTTATAGACGGCTGCTGTATACAGATTGTCATTGCCGAAATATTTCCACCAGTTTATAAGCCAGGCGGGGGACTGAAAAGGCGTGGACTGGGAGGAAGCCTCATAGAGTTCTATCCACTCACTTCTGGCTTCATTAAGTTCTTCAATATTTTTTATCTCTCTTATGTGGAGAGATATTCCAGGAGTATCATCCATTAAGAATCCTTCTTTTTGAACTTTTTCTTAACGGTACGGGGTTAAAGTCTTTAATTATTTTTCTGTAGAGGCTGAAGTACCCGAGGATTGTTTTTTCAGATGAAAACCTTTCGCGTGCCGTTCTGCGGCAGACAGAGGGATCAATTTTATCCGCACGCTTAATTGCCTCAGCCATCTCGTCAATGCTGTTAACTATGAAGCCTGTTTTTCCGTCTTCAATTATTTCGGTCAGTGCTCCTTGAGGGTATGCAATTACGGGTGTTCCGCAGGCCATGGCTTCCATGGCAACCAGTGAGCTCGTCTCGGGAACCATGCTCGGGACAAGGAGGCACCTGGCTGCCGAGAGCAGTCTTTTCTTTTTTTCCAGGCCAACGGGGCCGATAAATTTATAGTTGTCACCGTCGAGCCTTGGGAGTATTTCTTTGTTATAGTATTCCCTGTGGTATTCATAAGGAAAAAGTTCGCCTGCAATTATAAGTGGGATGCCCGCCTTCTTTGCGGCGTCAAGCGCCGCATGGTACCCCTTATCCCAGCATATTCTTCCTAAAGAGAGGGCATAGTTATGACGGCTTACCTTTACCTTGAAATTCTTAAGGTTTATCCCGTTATCTATGTAGCCGAGCAAAGACGGCATCTCGGGGCGGCTTTCGAACTGTGAACGTGAGACGCAGTTAAAAAATACGCCCTTTTGGGGGCTGGTAAGCTTATCCTGCGGATACCAGGACAAAGGGAGGTGAAGCGTTACCAGTATTGGAATTTCGGTTCCTGGAATATAATGTGCAAAATCAATTCCGTGCATGTGTATAAGGTCAACTTTATGGTTTTCAAGAGCCTGCTCAATTGCCGCAAGGTGTTCTCCTTCAAAAAACTCTTTAGTATCCGGGTCGATGGAGCCGTGGACGCCGGGCGTTTTAATGAGCTTTCCCTTTACGCATGATCCCTCGCAGGCAACAACAACAGAGTTATGCCCATGTTCTATCAGGGCCCCATCTATCATTGCAAGCACCTGTTCGGCTCCCCCTGCAGTATCGGTCCTGACGGGAGCGAAAGGAAAAGCAACGCTTAATATGTTAAGCCTGGGTTCAGCTTTCATTATTGTTACCTGTTTAACGAATCCAGTGCCTCAGAGGCAAGCCTGCGCCAGTGTTCCCCTTTAATGCCCCATTCGAAGTGCTCATAATAAAGTGCTCCCTCGTGCGGGGGCTTGAGGAAATCGTAGTACGGGGCAAAGCGGAAGGCTTCCGTTTCAATGCTGAATTGGGATAGCACATTCTTCTGTGTTAAAAAGCAGTCGAGCATTCTTTTCTTTTTTATTCTTTCTTCCTCTGTAAGCACGATTGTGCAGGTCCTCTCATCCATGCCCGAAAGAAATTCCGAAGTCTTAATGGAGCCATGGCTGTCGTGATAAGAAGTAAATTCAATCAGTACAGGAGGTGCAAAGCCTTTTCCATAGATTGAAGATGCAGCCATGTGGACGGCAAAGGCTGTGGAGTCGTGGTCCGGGTGGCCTCCCTCATAGGCATGAGTAAGAATAATTTCGGGGCGCAGTTGTCTTAAGAGTTCTTCAAGGCGTTCAGAAAGTGAGATAAGGCTGAAAGATGTCTGCTGGTCCTTAAAGCCCAGTTCAAGGCATCTGTTCCTGGGAATTCCTGCGATCTCGAGGGCATTAAAGAGTTCCTGGCGTCTTGCCTGGGCGTAGCCCGTGCTGGATTCAAAGCCTGAGGCCCTGGCGTCCAGCATATTGCCCGGTGCGCCGTCGGTGGTATGGATGATATAGACATTTTTAAGCAGGGGGAGCCTGCTTGCAGCCCCTATTACCTCGTCGTCGGGATGGGCGGCGATGATTGCGGTTTTAAGGAGTATCTCCTCGCTGCCGCAGAAGAATTCCAGCACGTCCGGTGCAGCGCCGCTGTAAATTCCGGAGTTAAACGTGTTATTCATATCATACTCTCATTTTTAACTCATAATTATTCTTACTCCATGACAACTTTCTGTTTTGAATAGAGAAGATTTATGGCCTCACGGTAACCGTTAAGTGTTCCGACGTCGACGTATGACTGACCCTTTCTTATTCCCTTTGCCTCGCCTCCAAGATCTATATAGGCGTTAACGAGTGTTCCCATATACTCGTCTTTCTTTTCTCTTTGGAGCCAGAGGTCATGGAGTTCATGCAGGACGTTTCCCGGCATTCTGAAGGCTCCCCAGATCCAGTTCGAGTGGGCATCTTTCTGTTTAACTTCAATTTTTAAGACGTTATCACCGGTATCTGTTACGACGGCATCAAAAAACTCCGGATGCACGACAGGGAAGAGGAGGAATGAGAGTTTATCCCCGGGAAGATCACAGAGCCCATCTTCCGGGAACCATATGGTGTCAGGAAGGCCAATTAAAACGTTTTCATTTTTCCCTATAAAAGGAAGGGCGCTGAAGATAGCGTCGCAGAGACCTCTCGGGTGCTGCTGAACCGTGTAGCAGAAGTTAATAGAAGAGGTACCCTGCCCGTAGTATTCCATTATGTCGCTCTTGCCCGGTGAGATGACGAAGCAGATTTTTTTTGCCCCGGCTGTAATCATCCTTTCAAGAAGGTATTCGCTTACAGCCTTCGGGCGTTCCATCTGCCCGTCCATCCTGCTGCCGACGGGCAGGAGTTCTTTTGAAAAAGCAAGAGGCTGAATTCTGCTTCCCGAGCCTGCTGCCGGAATGATGCCCCACATTTTAACTCTCCTTTCTGTTGTTGAGTATATAAAACTCATCAAGAATTTTCTCCAGTTCACTAAGTCTCTGCTGCGGAGTATGCTCGCTTAAGACGCGTTCTCTTGCAGCACGAATAATCTTCTGTCTTTCATCTTCAGGCATCTTCATTGCCTGAACGACGTCTTCAGAGGTTGTAACTGTAATGATTTCCTTGCCGGGGGTAAAGAACTTTTCAAGCCCCGTCCAGCTGTCGCTTATAATCGGCACTCCGCATGAGGCAGCCTCAAAAAGGCGTCCCGAAGGGCAGTAGCCCATTTCGGCCATAGCGCCGCGCGTTATATTAAGAGTAAAATGGGAGGAGGAGTAGAACGCCGGATGGTCCGGGGGCGCAATATGCGCCAGGTACCATATATTATCGCGCCATGGAAAGGCCTCCGGGTACTGTGAGCCTCCGATTATAAAGCGCCGGGAAGGAAGCATTTCTGCAGGACGAATAAAATATTTTACGAGTGCTTCCTGGCGGTCTTCGGCGTAGGTGCCGAGGTACGATAGGTCGCACCTGTATTTATCAATTGCAGGTACAGATTTATGAGTCTCAGGGTCGGCGCTTCCGTAAAGCGGTGCAGTTTTTTTTGCTTTAAGTTTTGTTTTCAGCTCTTCAAGCGCAGCGCCGCCGGTGTAGCTTAAGACGAGGTCATAGTCCTGGAATCCGCGCTCACCCAGGTAAGCCACGGGGTGTCCCGTCTCAAGGCTTTTGAGTGTAACGGGAGTATCCAGGTCGTAGAACACCTTAAGGGCGCAGCCGGAGTTCAGTACGAGCTCTCCGGCAATTATGGCGTCGGGGCAGTATGAAGTAACCATGCCCAGGTCGGCGCCTTTAAGCTTTTCCCGGGCAAGCAGTTTAACCTCCTCCCACTCGGGGTAGAGGATGATTTCCATTCCGGGCATTTCACGCAAGTCCCTGTGCGAGGCGTAGTAAGGCACGTCGCGCTCAAAGAAAGTGATCTGATAGCCCCGTCTTATCATTGCGTGGCATAGTCCGCGCCAGATGGTTGCATGCCCGTTGCCCCAGGAGGAGCTGATAGTAAGACCGAATATTACAAGTTTCATACTTCGCCTTTTAATAAGAGCATAATTCCCAAACCATCAACCTTAACCTCAACCTTAGCCTTATTCTTTCTACTTTCCCTGCTCATCCCGGTCTGTAGATTCATCAGCCGGGGTTCTTTCCTCGAGGACGTATCGCTTTACCACTTCTTCGGCAAAATATGCAAACTCGCCCGGGTCTTCAGGCGGGCTTGTATGGTGAGGGCGTTTGCCGCGGGAAGGCGGGGTAAAGCAGAGTGTAATAGTTGTATCAAACTCGCTTATGGCTTTCATCTGTTTATCGAACCATTCAAGCGCATTCGGGCGGAACCAGTCGGCCCAGCTAATGCCGGTTCTTAGTTTTTTTACCTTAAGCTTCCTGAGCCAGTAAATGATCTCATCGAGCCTGTGGTCCTCGAAGTGTATCCACTGGCAAATTCCCATTTCGGGGTTAAAATGATCAAATGCGGGCTTAGGGGTTCCGTCGGCTCTTATAAGTCCCATATAAAAATGCCTGTAGTATGCGCTGCCTTCGCTTTCCTTATGCCTTGTTGTAGCCTCCCAGGTAGGGGGAAGGTCGAGCAGGCTGTACCAGTAAACGCGTTCGGCACGGTTTAAGAGGAGTTCGGTTGTTTTATTAAGGCCGAATACCTGCACCTCGTCGGCACCGAAGGAAGAGACGCCGACTTCAGTAACCCAAATTGGAAGTTCCGCAACAGCCTGTATCTCCTCTATCTTCTTTGGCCAGTCGTAAATAGGCCAGTGGTTCCAGTCAAGTGGGAAGCCGTGTATTGCAACGGCATCAAGGGAATCCAAAAGCCCGTGGCCTTTCAGGAGCTGAATAAATAACGGGTCAATAGGTGAAATTCCTCCAAGAACCAGTTTCAAATCCGGAGCGAGGCTCTTTACAGAATCAGCCGCGAGCTTTATCATATAGCTGAACTGCTTCCATTGAGGGTCAAGTTGAAAATCCCAGTGTGAGAGGTTATTAGGCTCGTTCCAGAACTTAATAGCTTCAATCATAAAAATCCTTTCAAAAAATCTATATTCCGCTTTACGTTGAAAGCGGTGAAAAATTTTATTCAATAATCATACGGCGGACGCTATTTGCAGCCGAAGAGAGCTCGTCAGGCTCATAAGATATGACCTCGTCAATATCCGAGTGTGTGCAGAGGTATACCTCATGGTCGGGGCGCCTGATTGTTTTAAGTCCGCTTGAGCGGAGCATTGCATCAACGGCGGCATGGTTAGGTGCCCACCAGTTTGTGTTATCGCCTGCCAGGCTGTTTTCAATAAAAGCCATCCGGGGCCAGCCGGGAGAGAGCATGAGGTCCCTTTTTTCAATCGGCAGGTCTTCAACCGGCTCCATCACCTCTTCACCCGGCATTGTAAGTGTCTGGAAGAGGAGGAGTTTCTTAAACTTCTGCGCCACAATGTCTAGCGCCAGCAAAGGGTAGCGCAGGTGATAGAATACCCCCATAAAGATTACCATGTCGTATGTGGCGGTGGAGTGTGCAAGGTCGTAAATCTGCATCTTTCTGAACTTTACTCGCCCATCCAGTCCGTACTGCCTTGCAGCCCAGCGCGCCTGCCTGAGGTAATGCTCGTCGAGGTCAATTCCTGTAACATTAGCTCCCATTTTAGCGAGTTCAAAGCTGTAGAAACCGGCATTACATCCTATGTCGAGCACCCTCCAGCCTTTAAGGCTTTCGGGCAGTGCCTCTGAAATTTTCTTCCACTTGAAGTAAGGGAAGTCGCCAAGCGGGTGGTTTGGTGCAGTCTGCGTCCCGTCGGGCAGGTGCAGGTTATGGAACCATGGACCAATGCTGAATATTTTACGTTCCAGCGGAGTCTGCGGGTTACTGATAAAAGTCTCCAGGGTTTCGCCTGTCTGTTCTGTCTTATTCATAGCCTTGCCAGTTTCTGCGGGATTTATCATCCGGCGTTTTTCTTTTTTGTTTCAAGCATCTCTTTAATATAGTTTTCAAGCTCCTGAGCCCTGTGCCGGGCCGTATGGGCCGAAAGGACGCGGCTTCTTGCGCGCGCGCTTAACTTTAAGCGTTCCTCTTCTGGATAGTTTTTGAGGTATTTCAAGGTATCCTCCGGGGAGCGGCTTATAAGGATCTCTTCATTAAGATTAAAGATGGTATCAAGCCCTTCCCAGTAGTCGCTAATAATGGGAGTTCCGCAGGCAGCGGCCTCAAAGAGCCTGACGCTGGGGGAGTAGCCGGCCTTTATCATATCGGCGCGTGTAACGTTAAGCGTAAAGCGCTGCGAGTTATAAAAATTCCTGTGTTCCGAAGGGTTCAGGTGATATATCCTCTCCACGTTTTGAGGCCACTGGATTGTATCGGGGTACTGCGGCCCCGCCACAATAAAGCGCCCCTGGTCCCACATTCTTGCCGAAGAAAGCATCAGGCGTTCCAGCACGGGCTGTCGGTCGTCGCTGTAGGTTCCCAGGTATCCCATGTCATATTTAACCGGTATGTCTTCGGGATAATATTTTTCCGGGTCAACCGAGCAATAGAGTGCCCTTGCCATAGGGGATCCGAAATCGTGCTCCAGGCGTCTTAGCGTAGGTCCTCCGGTAAAAGAAAGATAGAGGTCGTACTTTGGAATGAGCTCCGGGGAGAGGTATTCATAGTCGCCGCGCTCAAGCTTTGAGAGTGTAACGGGAGTATCGATGTCGTAGAATGCCGTATTCGGGGCTATAAGGTTTATCCACCGGCCGATGCTTACGCCTTCAGGGACATAAGAGCCCACAATTACGACGTCGGCTTTCTGAATATCCATGGAATAAAGATCCTTAAGCTCATCCAGGCTTGAATATATTCTCGTGCATCCGAAAGGGGGATTTGGCATATCGCGGTTTGAAGCGTACCAGGGGAGGTCGCGTTCAAGAAAAAGCACCTCGTGTCCGAGCGCTTCAAGCTCACGGACAAGTCCGCGGTATGTTGTTGCGTGGCCGTTTCCCCAGGCTGAAGTAATTGAAAGCCCAAGAATTACAATATTGAGCTTACGGCTTTTCATCTTTCCGCCTCCTTTCTTCAGGCGTTTCAAGAAGAAGCCCTTCAAGCTGAGAGGCCCTGTGCGAATATGTGTGTTCCTTAAGGACCCTTTGCATTGCGGCCTTGCCTATTTTTTTTGATGTTTCGCTGTCGAGCAGGTTTAATATGTTATATACTTCCTCTCCGCTTTCAGCGACGAGAATCTCTTTACCCGGTTTAAGAAAGAGTTCAATTCCTTCCCACTTATCGGTAATAATGCATGCTCCTGCTCCCGCGGCCTCAAAGATCCTGGTAGCAGGGGAGAATCCGTAGCGCGCCATGCTCTCGCGGCTGATATTAAGGACGGCGTCCGGCGTGCAGTTAAATGCGTTGTGGTCCTTTGTATATATATGTCCAAGGAAATCAACGTTCGGAACATCAGGAGCCCATTCGCGCCATCCCGATCCGCCGAGTATAAATCTTTCTTCAGGCATCATCTGTGCGGGCTTAAAGAAAAACTCCCATACCCTCATCTCACGGTCCGGCATTCGGTTGCCGAGAAAGCCCATCTTTCCCTGAAATCTTTCCTCGGGACTGACGCGGAAGTGCGTCGAAGGGTCGAGCGCGTTATAGATCGGAACGCACTTTCTTGCTCCAAGTTCAGTGTAGGCATCCACAACCGGGTCGCCTCCGCCATAGGTTAAAATTAAATCGTACTGCGGAATGAGACTCTTAAAGGGATCATTGGGATTATTGTTCACACGGTCTAAAGTGGCCGGGGCATCCACGTCCCAGAAAATTATAAGAGAGCCCGGGTGCCTTAAGTTCAGGACCTCTTTTTCCAGGAGTTCATCAAAAATACCGACGCCGCTTGCCTTAATGATAATATCCGAATTTCTGGCATCTTCAAGAGCCTTTCTTACGCCCGTTTCATCAAAGGCAGGGTAGACAACGCTTTTTGAATATTCGGGATCAGGAATATCCCTGTGCTGCTGGCGCTCAAAGAAATCGGGTTCAAAGAAAGTAATACTGTGCCCTTTTTCATAGAGGGCCTTAAGTATGCCTCTGTAGTAAGTAGCGGCTCCATTCCAGTATGCTGAAACAAGACTAGAACCGAAGAAGGAAATGTTCAAAACTCTTTTCATTTCAAACCCTCATTTTTACTTGCCTGAATTGAAGCAGGGTCATCTTCCTGCCTGAAAGCCGATTCAACGGTCAGCTGTTTGAATATATTAAGAAGTTCATCGACGCGGTGGCTGCACGTGTGGCGTTTTAATATCGTAAGGCGTCCGTGCCTTGAAAGCGACTCCGCGAGGCTTTTATCGTTCAAAATATCACTTATATAATTTTTCATCTCCTGCCCGTTTTGTGCCATGAGGAAATCCTCTCCCACAGTAAAAAGTTCTTCAGAGTCTTCCCACGGGGATGAGACAAGCGGGATTCCGCAAGAGAGGGCTTCAAAGGGGCGGATTGTTGGAATGCCTTTTAAGACCTCAACGTAAGGCCTCCTCGGGATGTGAACGGTAACTTTGAACTGTTCAAATGCCTGAGGCACCATATAGTTAGGCAGCCAGTCCTTGTATTCAATTCCAGCTTCCCCGAGGTTTCTAACGGCACTTTCAGGGTAGCGCACACCGTGGACGCGTGCTTTAAGATTTAATTCCCTTACGGGATTTATAAGGTACTCGTAGAGTTCCTGGGTTCTTTCCTCGTCGCCCCAGTTCCCGATCCATATAAGGTCGCCCGAATTCTCAATGCCCTCAATGGGGTGGAATACTCTGACGTCGGCAGCCTCATGCCACGTCCATGCCCTTTGAATCCATCCTTTTTTGAGATAGATGTCTTTAATTACCTCTCCATATGCAAGAACGCCGTCATAGCCCGAGAGGTCGAAGATAGCCATTTTTTCAGGCTCGGAAAGTGAGCGGTGGTGAGTGTCGTGAAAAAGAAGTTTATATCCTGCTTTATGCTTTCTGTGCTGCCCGATTTTTTGGACAATTTCAGGTTCATTCCATTCATGGACAATTACAAGGGAGGCCCCATCAAGTTCGCGCTCAAGGTCCAGACTTTCAGGAGAATACTCTGTACTTTTCATTTCTGGAAACATTCTTTCGAACTCACGCAGGGGTTCTTCCCCGTACTGTGATTTAAGGTTCTCCACGCTCCAGCCCCCTTTGGGTTCAAAGACCTTTACCTCGTGCCCCCTGTGTATGAGTTCGGCCACAATGCCTCTCAGGAAGTGGGCATTGCCGTGATTCCAGTCGGAGACCAGGGAATGATAAAACAGAACAATTTTCATTAAGTCCTCATATAATTTCAGATCCATCCATCAGGAAAATATTTTATGTCTCTTACTGGCCAGGAGGTTCTCATATAATGCCAGATAGCCCTGGGCCATTCTTGCGGGTGTAAAATACAAAGCGCGCCGGCGTACTCTTTTTGCGTTACTCAATCTTAAGTCCTCATTTTTAATCAGGTTATTTATGGCCTTTTCAAGCGCCTCGTAGTCGTCGGGCTTAACAAAGCAGGCCGTGTCCTGCCACACTTCCCTGAGGCTGGGGATATCGCCCAGCACGAGAGCGCAGCCCGAGAGTGCCGCCTCCAGCGGTGAAAGCCCGAAAGGTTCATAGCGCGCCGGAAGAGCAAATATGGAAGCCCTTTTCATCCAGGAAGCAAGCTCGCGCGATGAGAGCCTTCCAAGCCAGTTCACATGGTCAAACATCTGTATAAAGCGCCCTTCAGGATCTTCCCTTTCTCCTGCCATATATACAGGCCATTTAAGCCTTTGGGAGATATAGGCCAGCATGGAAACATTCTTAGCTTCGTCCCAGAGCCTCCCGGCAGAAAGAACAATATTTTCTTTCATTCCGGGAAGAAAATCATTTGCCTGCCTGGCATTATAGACCGCGCCTGCCGAATTGAACTTTCCGTAATAGAAGTATAGGAGTGAGAGCATTGCGTTTGTCGGAGCAGTCACCAGGTCAGCACCTTTAAGTCCTGCGGTAACTTTCTTTTTATATTCATACCAAGCCTCATGCGGGGTGTGGTATTTAACGGCATAGTACCATGAATAGACGCATGAGTGCCCGACTACAAGTTTTGGCGCCTTAAAGGGGAGGCTGCCGTGTGAGTAGCCGTTAAGGTGAATTATGTCCGGCTGAAGGGCACTTTCCAGCTCCAGGAGCCACTTTCCCGCTTCCTCAACATCCTGCCACGGGTCTTCCATCCATTCCAGTTTATAAGAGCCTTCGATGAGCTTAATGTTTTCAATTCTGCTTAAAGCCTCTTTCTGTTTGGGTGTAAGGGGGCTTCCCATGGTGGCCAGGTACACCTCAATTCCGTAATCCTTCAGTGCTTCTGAAAGTTCGAGCGCATAGGTCCACACTCCGCCTATGGTATCGGCAGTCATAAGCACACTATGGACGCGGGAATTAGTTTTTGAACTATTCAGGGGCACTGTCATTCCTTTTATTTCCTTGCTCCCCGGGCTTCCTCACCCTCGCGGCTGATGAACTTATTGAAGCGGCTTTGTTTCCCGTCATGGGTTTTATCCTGGTAGAGGAAAGCAAGTTTGGATTCTTCGAACTTTTCAAAGAATTCCTCCCACGGAATTTCTTCAAGCTTGCCTTCTCCGGAGTATCCGGGGAAGTCGATCCTGAGGAGCCCTGCCTCTTCGCCTTTAGTTTCTGTGCCTTTTACAGATGCCGGTTTTCCCCCGCGTTCTTCGACCCATTTTCTAATTTTATTATGATCAGTTATTATCTGTGATTCGGACATTACATACCTCACATATTGTTTCTTCCATAAATCCTGTCTATTACTTCAGAGACTTTTATTATTTGTTCAATTTCAGAGTCATACTTTGTGCTTTGTGACATTTTTTCGATCCAGTTCAAGGCGGCCTTAGGCCCCCAGTCCTCTGGGGGTTCGGAGAGTGTTTCGTGTGCCGTCCAGCGGTAGCGTTCAGACTTAAAGTCGTAGAATGTACCGTTCAGGTTTTTAAGTGAAAGGCCCCCTTCGGTGCCGTAAAAAGAAGCTTCAATTACGGCGTCGCGCCCTGCCGACTGCCTCCAGGAGCAGGAGAGGTTTAGTGTCGTGTCACTTTCGAGGTCGATTCTTGCCGTGGCATAATCCTCAACGCAGTTATCGGTATCCTTAAATGCGCGTCCTTTGGCAAAAAGGCGGCTTGTAATATGCTCCACCTGTGGATAGTCCAGCATCCAGAGAGCAAGGTCGATCAGGTGAATCCCGAGGTCCATGACGCATCCGCCTCCTGAGAGCTGAGGGTTATAGAACCACTCCTTATCGGGGCCGTATGCGTTATGGAACACGAGGTCCGCGGCATAGACGTGGCCTATGCCGTTAGAGCTTACAATTTCCTTCATCTTCTTAATGCCGTTTAAGAACCTGTAGGAAAGGTCGACTCCAAGGAGGCGGTCAGCCTTCCGGGCCGCTTCAATTACGCGCATTACTTCCTTTTTATTGCGCCCCAAAGGTTTCTGGCAGAAGACGGCTTTTCCGGCCTGAAGCGCCATAATTGTCTCTTCGGCGTGCAGAGCGCTTGGCGTAGCAATTACAATTCCCCCGACGTCCGTTTTGTCCAAGAGTTCCTTGAGGTTTCTAAGAACCCGGGCCTTAGGGGCAAGCTTTTTTGCCGTAAGAGCAAGTTCATTTACGGGATCAACAATGTATCTTGCCTCAGCCTTTGAGCTATTGACCATTGCTTCCATTCTGTTGCGCCCGATCCAGCCCACGCCTAAGAAACCCAGGCGCAGCCTGAGAGCCGCAGGAGCTGAAACGGTTTTCTGGAGTAAATCGTTATTCATATTTTTTACCGCTATTGGTATTTAATAATTGCCTTTAGGAATCCGTCGGGTCTTTTACCTGTTAAGTCAAAAGCCTCTGTTATCTGGTCGAGTCCGAAAGAATGAGTAATAAGAGGGAAGGGATCCATGTCCCCTTTCAGTACGGCATCGACAGCCGCGCGGATTCCGTCTATGTAGACCTTCTGCTCGCGCTCGTGGGCATTTATTACGTCGAGGCCTCTCCAGTTCCAGAGCTGCATGTTGACCTGCCTGGGTCCGTCCTGGTGATATCCGGCAATAATAAGTTTACCTCTTACCCTGGTGAGTTCGCCTGCCAGGTCGAGCGGCCACTGGTGGCCGGTAGCTTCAATTACGCGGTCGCAGAACTCGCCGTTTGTAAGAGATTTTACTTCTTCAATTATTCTCCAGTGGTCATCCATAATTATCGTCTCTGAGGCGCCGTACTGTTTGGCAATATCGAGAGAGAAGGGGCGTCTTGAAATGGCGATAACTCTTGCTCCCGCGCTGGAGATGAGGCTGCTTAAAAGGGCGCCTAAGAACCCGATGCCGATAACTGCGACCGTTTGTCCTTCCTGAATATCGCTCCTCTTGAGTATATTCATAGCGCACCCAAGGGGTTCGCCTGGGAAGGGTTTGTCTTTAAACTCTTCAGGAAGTTTTACAACGCTGTCCACCGGGGCAGTGTCGTACTCGGCGTAGGCGTGGTATGAGAGTGCGGCAACGTGGTCGCCTGCCTTGAAATCTTTAACGTCGCTTCCGACGGCGTCAACAACGCCCCAGCCCTCGTGTCCGGGAGATCCGGGTTCAAAGGGGTAATTAAACCATGACCTGCCCTCATAGACCGGGATGTTACTTGAGCAGAGGCCGCAGCCGGACAAATGGATGAGCACCTCGTTTGGTGCGGGGTCGGGTTTTGCGACGTATCTGATAGAAATAATTCCCGGGCCGGAAAATATGGCGCTGCGCATAATGTCGGTCCAGAGGCTATCTGCTTTTTCCGATTCGGTTTTTATTTTTTCCATGGGTGAGCCGCCGCTCGCCCCTACGGGAGATTCGGCGGGGGTGCCGGTTTTTAATTTTTCATCATCGATTAAATTGTCGTTATTCATTGTGCCACCTTTTTCATTCTGTGATAGGAGGTCTTACGGTTCTTTAAGAGCCAGCTGTAAAGTTTTTCTACTCCCTGGCGGGTCGAGATCTGCGGGTTCCAGCCGGTAACGGTGTGGAAAGATTCCGTATTGGAGACATAGTACCGCTGGTCGCCCTGGCGCCAGGTGCTGAAACTAATTTGAGGTTTCTGGCCGTGCAGCTCTTCAATTATTTCCAGAAGCTCAACGAGGCTTACGGTATTATCAGGGCCGCCGCCAATATTATATGCATTACCGCGGGTCATATCTATCTGTTCATGTGCCTTCAGCATTGCGTCGATCAGGTCGTCAACAAAAAGAATATCCCTTACCTGAAGGCCGTCGCCGTAAATTGTAATTTGTTCGCCTCTTAAGGCCTTAAGGAGGAAGAACGCTACCCAGCCCTGGTCTTCTGTTCCGAACTGGTGTGTGCCGTAGATGCAGCTCATGCGGAAGACAACGTTCGGTATGTTATAAATTCTTGCATAATCAATTATGTACTGGTCGGCCGAACCTTTGGAGCATCCGTAAGGGCTGTGGAAATCGAGGTGACGCTTTTCGCTTATTCCCTGGAGCCTTATCAGCTGGTTGGCCGGTTCATAGCGAGTTGTATCTTTCTGCATCTTTATATCTATTAGTTCGCCGTAGACCTTATTGGTTGAGGTAAAAAGAAGAGGTATCGGTTTACTCAAGGATCTTAAGGCTTCAAGGACATTAAGTGTTCCTCTTAAATTTACCTCAAAATCGTTAACCGGGTTTTCGAGGCTTGTTGTTACGGCAACCTGTGCCGCAAAATGGAATACGCTTTTTGCCTGCCTGACCGAGTCGCGTACCGCATAGGGGTCGCGCACGTCGGCAACCCTGACCTGAAGCAGGTTGCCGTGAGTATCGATCAGCCACTGAAGGTTTTCCTCGACGCCCGGCCTGGAAAGGTTATCGAAAACAATTACTGGTGTGCCTGCCGAAAGGAGCCTGTGTGCAAGATTAGTACCTATGAAGCCTGCTCCGCCTGTAATAAGGACGGGGCGGATGTCATCTTTTTTGCGCCTCTGGACTGCGGGGGATTTATGTTTCTTTACGTCTGCGAGCTTAGTTTTTTCCGCTGCCTTTTCAGTCAGGTTTGTATCCTTAATGGTCCCGAAGCGTGCCATATGCTTCACGCCGTTTAAGCCTTCCTTAGCCCAGACGCGGTAGAGGAGTTTAGCTCTTCCGTCGGCATATTTAAGTCCGAAGTGATAATGCCTTTCATCGCCGTGGAAGACTTCCTGGAAGGGAAGGTCGGGATGTATATCCTGTGCCGAGTGCCAGTAGGCGCGCTGGACGGGGGCTTCCATAAAGTTTGCAAAGTTCCTGAGCTGGCGGAATTCATCGTGGCGCCATGTGGAGTATCCGGCAGCAGTAATCCAGATCTCAGGGTTCATTTTGTTGCGGCTTAAGACCTCGCGCACCTTGCTTATGGCATCGGGCCATTCGCTCCAGTCGAACTCCCATGTACCCGGAAAGCCGTGAATTCCTACGGCATCAAAGTGCTGCATGATGTTTCTCTGGCAGAGGAGTTCAATCCAGTTAGGGTCGATTGGTGACATTCCGCCAAGGACGGTTTTTATCTCTTTTTTCTTAAGGAACTGGGCGGCAGATCCGATCATTTCGGTAAAAACTTCCCAGCTGGGATCCAGCCTCCAGTCCCAGTCGTAGAGGTTATTCGGTTCATTCCAGAGTTCAGCCCATTCAAAAAATCCGTCGAAGACCTTAAGGACAGATTCAAGGAATTCCGTATAATCCTTCGGGCTGCGGGGAGGGGAGGAGACCTTGGGTTCAAGACCCAGATTGGGCGGTGTATACGTAAAGCAGGGGAGTATGTTCACTTCTTCTTTAAGGCGGGGGATGAGCCACTTATACCACTCCTCACCTTCTTTTGTATACCACTCGGCCCATGAAAACCCGGTTCTTATCTCCTGAATGCCCAGGGCCTTAAGGTCTGAGAGTATATTTTCCACTCTTTCTTTTTCGCCTATTCTGAACCACTCCACAATGCCTATTAAAGCGTGTTTTCTTTTAGGCAGGTAATCTATCTTTAGCTTTTTCATATTGTAAGTCCTCTTTTCTCAAGCTCGGAATTTGCCGAATCGACATGGTCTTTTGCAATCTGGCCTGAAAGCCATTCAGAGAGTTCAATGAGCCCCTGTTCCAGAGAGACCCGGGGCTTATAGCCAAGAACAGATTTAGCAAGCGAGATATCTGCAAAGCAATGTCTTATATCGCCAACGCGGTACTTGCCGCGGATAACGGGGTCCAGTCCCTCTTTTCCCAGCACCTGAGCCATCTTTTCGGCTACTTTACGGATCTTATACGGGTGTCCGCTGCCTATATTAAATACGCGGTCTGGAGATTTTTGTACTTCAAGAGCAAGGCGGCATGCCTGAGCGACGTCGTAGACGCTCACAAAGTCGCGCATCTGGTTCCCATCCTCAAAGATGACTGGAGGATTATTGTTCAGGTATCTGGAGCCGAAGATGGCAAGTACCCCGGTATAGGGATTGGAAAGAGCCTGTCTGGTCCCGAAAACATTAAAGAACCTGAGTGCCGCGGTTGGAATATTGTATGCGCGCCCGATCATAAGGCAGAGGCGTTCCTGGTCGTATTTGGAGAGGGCATAAACGGAAGACAGCGATGGAGTTTTGCTTTCAGGCGTTGGAACGGGCCTGAGGAAATTTCCTTTCGAGTCGTAGAGCTCCCAGACTCCCTTTTTAAGCTGTTCCAAGGAGCGCTGTGCGCTTATCTTCAGCTTTCCGTCGGAGGTTTTATAAAGCCCCTCGCCGTAGATGCTCATGCTGGAGGCCACGATAAGTTTTTCCACGGGGTTTTTAATAAGCATTTCCAGGAGTACGGCTGTGCCGAGGTTGTTGACGCTTGTATAGCTTTCGATTTCATACATGCTTTGCCCGACGCCTACGCTGGCGGCAAGGTGGAATACGGCGTCAATTTTCTTTAGTGCCTTTACCAGGATATCTCTATTACGGACGTCCCCATAAATAAATTCAGCCTCTTTGTTAAGGTAGTCCGGAGGAGATGGTTTATGTCCGTTTGAGTGTTTGCCGGGTGAGCTGTGGACCTGAGGAGAAAGATTATCTAAAACGCGAACATTATATCCGTTGCGGAGGAGTTCATCGCAGAGGTGCGATCCGATGAAGCCTGCTCCGCCTGTGACCAGTATGTTTTTACTCATATCATCCCTTTTTCTTAACGTAAAGTCTCTTGGGCCCCAATCAAAACTGACAATGCCTATTCATCACAATCTATTGTCACAGGAGAAGATTTAGATTTCAGTAAGAACTCACGCGTAAAGAAAAAATTGTCAAAAAGCCGCAAAAGTGAAAACCGGGCAGGCGGCATTTTGACAATTTATCTTTGAAAAGCTAACATTTTAACAATGTTCTTTATTAAATAAAACTTAGTGTCTCTTAACATTGTATGAAGTTAGTTCTACTTAGTCAAGGTTAATATTTCAGAACCTACTTACAATCCTTTGAATTCAGATTAATTTCGAAGGGTGCCGGGCTGCTTGCAATTGTACAGGCTGGATTGTCCAAAAAAAAGGAGAAGCATAATTTCTTATGGCTTCTCCTTTCGTAATGCCGATGAAGATTTTATTTAAGAGCTTTTCTCATTTTCCGGCGTGTAATTTTCCGGGGCATTTCTTCTTCGAGGTGGGTAACGAGCTCCTCGCCCATAATCTGCCTGAGCTTATTTTTCAGCTTCATCATCTGAATGAACAGGTCGTGTTCGGCCACCGTGTCGGCCGTATGCATAGGGCTCTTGAAGTAGAAGGAGAGCCAGTCCTGAACGCCGTACATTCCTGCTCTTTGAGCCAGGTCGGCAAAAAGTATAAGGTCGAGTACTATCGGGGCGGCAAGTATAGAATCCCTGCACAGGAAATCTATTTTAAGCTGCATCTGATAACCCATCCAGCCGAATATGTCTATATTATCCCAGCCTTCCTTGTTATCGCCCCTCGGCGGATAGTAGTTAATTCTAACCTTATGGTAGAAGTTGCCGTAGAGTTCCGGGTAGAGTTCCGGCTGAAGGATTCCCTCGAGCACGGAAAGTTTGCTTTCTTCCTTTGTCTTAAAACTTCCGGGGTCATCGAGCACCTCGCCGTCGCGGTTACCCAGAATGTTGCTTGAGAACCATCCGTTAAGCCCGAGCATTCTTGCCTTAAGCATCGGGGCAATAACGGTTTTAATAAGCGTCTGGCCTGTCTTAAAGTCCTTACCGCCAACGGGTATATGCATTTTATCAGCCAGTTCCATAATGGCTGGTGTATCGACGGTCAGGTTAGGTGCCCCGTTAATAAACGGCACGCCCTCTGAGATTGCGGCGTACGCATAGAGCATGCTTGGGGGGATGTTGGGGTTATTGTTTCTCATCCCTTCTTCAAAGAGCTCGAGCTTCTTGTGTATTCCGTTTACAGGAATAAAAGTTTCGGTGCTTGCGCACCAGATAACAACCATGCGGTTTACGCCGTGCGCCTCCTTGAAGGTTCTGATATCATCCCTCAGCTGTTCCATGAGGTCAAACTTTGATGTGCCTTTTTTAACCCACGTTCCGTTAAGGCGCTTTACGAACTTTCTTTCAAAGACCCCGGGCATTGAGCGGATTGCCTCAAGGTCATCTTTGACCTTAAGGAGGTCTTTTTCTTCCAGGACTTTAGCATTAAGTGAAGATTCATAGCAGTTCTCGTCACGTATGTCCCATCCGCCGAAGACGAGGTCATTGAGGTTTGCAAGGGGAACAAAATCCTTAATCATCGGAAACTTTTCCTCGTTTCTGGGCCCGAGTCTGATCGTTCCCATCTGGGTAAGTGAACCGATAGGCCTGGCAAAACCTTTTCTGATTGACATAACTCCTGCCAGAAAAGTGGTAGCAACGGCTCCGTTAATACCAACAATCATTACGCCCAGTTTACCCTGGGGTTTTTCAATCGCATTTCCCATTTTTGCCCTCTCATTATAATTAATGCGTCTATGTTTAGGATCGGAAAGAGGAACTACACCCCTTCTTATCTGACCGGGTGTATTTTAATATAAATAAATAAGAACAAATGTAAACAGCAAACGGGTTTATATATTTGTTCATAAATAATTGGGCCAAGGGGGAGGCGGCCTTACCTTGAATAAATCATTTTTTTTCGTGAGAATATAAAAAGTGCTCCTTTAACGTGCAGCTTTAGGCATACAACATTTTGAGGTGAAAAATGGTTGAAGAATGGTTTTACGATCAGTCGGGTGAGGCTCAGTTCTATCTGGATGAATATAAATTCATCAGCAAAAGCGGCAAGGAGATAGCTACACTGGAGGGCGACACGGTAGTGTCACTTGCAGGTGAAACTCTCGGCACATTTGAACACGGCGCCTTGTATGACACAGACGGGAGGCTCATTGCAACAATTTCAACCGGGAGGGGGTATGTTCCCACTACTTCAGAAATCTTCGGGGGAGATCCGGATAACACGGAATTTATTCCCACAGATCAGGATCTGACGGATGAGCCCGGGGATCCGGGAATTTCAGGCATCCCTTACAAGCCTGTGCACGGCGACTGGTCGGACACCACGCTGGAGGAGTTTTTCGGCACAGGGCTTTAAGAAAGTGAACTAAACTGGCATTATTAATGTATCATAATGATTACCTGAAGCAGACATATCCGCATTTTTAACCTTATTTTTTGTTTATTCTTCCTCTTCAGGCGCTTAAATATACGCATTTGAATAATATTAGCCAGATTTAGACTATATGAGTTTTGTTTTGCAGATTGTATCAGCAGTTACGCTTCTTATATTAATTGAATTTTATTATTATAAGCGACTTACATTTTCATTAAAAACAGCTTTCGGCACATCAGGTAAGATAAAAACGGGCGGCCTGATATTTCTGATAGTCCTGAATTTCTATCCTTTGTACATGCTCTCAAGCCTTCTTTTTGTACAGCTTACGCAGGGCAGGCTGTACTCCCAGCCGGAGGGCGGTTTTTTTGATTATTTTATTTACTTTCCCTTTGTCATTCTGCTTTTAATTATTGCGCAGTCAATTTTATTTATTCTGCCGGTGGATTTATTGAGGCTTGCGGCTGCTCCTTTTACAAAGAAGCACCAGGAAAAGGTAAGGCTTATTGCCGCCTGGGCCGTAATTGGAATTGCCGCCGCATTTTTTGTATATGTCCCCGTAAGAATAATTTATGACAATAAAGGTATTGAAGTAAGGCAGGTGGAGTTAACAAAAGCCGGCCTGCCGGAGAGCCTGAATAATTTCAAAATTGCATTTATTGCAGATACTCAGGCCGATTCCTATAACAACAGGAAAAGAATAGGAAAGTTTATCGAGAGGCTGAATGAAACAAAGCCTGACCTTGTTCTTGTTGGAGGCGACGTAATTACAGGCACGCCGGAATACACTCCGAATTACATTAACCTTGCAGCCGAGTACCTGGGCGACATCAGGTCACGCCTGGGTGTTTACTCATGCATAGGCGACCACGACCACTGGGCATACAAAGATGACAATGTAAGAAGCATCAGAGAAGTTTCAACCGCCCTGAGGGAGAAGAAAGTGGATATGCTGGATAACGTTAACAGGGTTTTTAACGTGGGCGAGGCAAAAATAGGCGTTACATTTGCAACCAGTACTTACGTCGACAGAATAGGGACTGATCTTCTGAATAAGCTGACTGATAATAACCACAGCAACATAAAAATAATGCTTTCGCATCAGCCAAGCCAGTACATAATTGACAGGGCTTCAAAGGAAAACTATGACCTCATGCTTGCAGGCCATACTCATGGCGGACAGCTCACGTTTCTTTTCCCGTTTCATAACCTGACATTTACACAGCTTGAGACACAGTATGTAAAAGGGGACTTTCATATAGGCAAAATGCTCATGGTTGTAACGCGCGGGCTTGGAATGTCCACCATTCCTTTCAGGTACAATTCGACTCCGGAGATTACGGTGATTACCCTGAAGAGAAATTAAAAATTAAAAAGTGAAGAAAAGGGGTTCCCTGCGGGAGCCCTTTTTTGTTTTTAAAGAATTCTATTACATAGGCTTTAATATAAAACTAAAATAGCTTAAATTTTGTTAGTTATGGATGCCTGAAGATTTACTTCAGGCGTTTTAATACATACTCTTTTAACTTTTAAGCAGATTTAGTTATGGGTTTTATTTTGCGGATCATTTTAGCCGTGCTGCTTTTTATAGTACTGGAAATTTATTTTTATAAAAGGATTACTTCGTCATTAAGAACGATACTTGGAGCCGCAGGCAAAAACAGGATTAAAACAGGAAGCCTGATATTTCTTATCCTTTTGAATTTATTCCCTTTATACCTGATTCTGAACCTCATAATAATACAGCTTACAAACGGCAGGCCTTACTCCCAGCCGCAGGGAGGGCTTTTTGATTACTTCATCTTCTTTCCCTTTATAATACTGGAACTTATTGTTGTCCAGTCGCTTTTCATTATTCTTCCCATTGACCTGCTGAGGCTTATAATCTACCCTTTTATAAGAAAACAGAGGGAAAGGGCGCGGCTTTATGCTGCATGGATTACTGCCGCAATTACGGCGGCATTTATCATTTATGTTCCTGCAAGAATTATTTACGACTTCAATACAATTGAAGTAAGGCATGTGGAACTTAAGAAAGCGGGGCTTCCGGAGAGCCTGAAGAATTTCAGGATCACATTTATTTCAGATACACAAGCCGACCCTTATACTAATAAAAAAAGGCTTGGAAGGTACATTGAAAGGGTAAACGAAACAAAGCCCGATCTTGTTCTTGTTGGCGGCGACGTAATTACAAGCTCACCCGACTATATTAACCTTGCAGCCGAGTACTTGGGGGATATCAGGTCGCGCCTGGGCGTTTACTCCTGTGTGGGCGACCACGATAACTGGGCATACAGAAACGATAATGCCAGAAGCCTCAGGGAGGTGTCTACCGCCTTAAAAGAAAAGAAGGTGGATATGCTGGACAATCAAAATAAGATTTTCAACGTTGGAAATGCCGCTATAGGCGTTACCTTCGTTACAAGCACTTATGTGGGGAGGATAGGTGTTGATCTTCTGGACAGGCTTACTGACCTTAACCACAGCAGCATAAGAATACTGCTTACGCACCAGCCGAGCCAGTATTTAATTGACAGGGCAGCGGAGGAGCATTACGACCTGCTTTTGGCCGGGCACACGCACGGAGGGCAGATTACGTTTCTTTTTCCGTTTCATAACTTTACCTTTACGCAGTTTGAAACTCCCTATGTAAAAGGGGACTTTCACATAGGCAATATGCTTATGGTTGTAACGCGGGGCCTTGGTATGTCTATTGTTCCATTCAGGTATAATTCAACGCCGGAGATTACGGTGATCACCCTGAGGGGCAATTAAAAATTAAAAAGTAGAAGAAGGGAATTAAAGAAATTGCGGGCTTGTGGAATTACATTGTTGTAATTAATTTAAGGATACATTTTTACAGGGATCACAGATGTTTGAAAGGGACTATATTTTAAGGCTTATTGAGCAGCTTACACAGGTGCTAAGTAAGATACTTTTCAGCAAGGGAGCTAAAAATCTGGACGAGGCTAAAGAACTCATACGTCAGGCTTATCCAAATATGCTCGGGCTCGATCCCGACCTGATCCGCTCAATGTCCGACGTGGAGATAATAAATTTTCTGAAGATAACGGGCTCTACGCAGTATGAAAGATGCCTGATGATAGCTGAGCTTCTGAAAGAGGAGGCCGCAATAGATGAGATGATTCATGGCGAAGGGAACGAGGAGTCGGTTCTTGTCTATTTTGACTCATTAAGTTTATTCCTTGAGGCTTTAATTAATAAAGACGAGCTGATGACGGACCGTTTTGTAAAGGACACTGAAAGTGTGCTTGAAAGAGTCTCAGGCTTTCAGATCCCGCCTGAAATTGCAGAAAAGCTCATACGCTATTATGAGATTCAGGGGCGCTTTGCCGATGCCGAAGACGTCCTTTTTGAGCTTACGGAGACGGGTGAGCCGGGTTATCTGCAGAAAGCAGAAAAGTTTTACCTCAGGCTGATGGAAAAGCCGGAAGAGGAGCTCAGGAAAGGGAATCTGCCCAAAGAGGAGGTGCTGGAAGGGTTGAACAGGGTAACAATTCTTCTTAAGAAAGACCACCTTTAAACAAACATCAGTTCCTTGCATTACACCCAATTTTTATTTGGGCGAGCGCCGCTCGCCCCTACACAAATTTGATTCAGTCTGCGGATAATGCAGGCTTTTTGCCTTTGAATTAGTTTTCCATTTTACCTATCGTTTATTATCAGCTACTTTCCTGAAAAATAATCACACACCAAAATTAACTTCTTAGGAGGAGATATAGTATGTTTTTAAGATATAAGGCCGGTTTTATGTATATTCTTGTTCTGATGTCTTTAGTCATATATTCGGGATGCAAAAAAGATAACAATAACCCTGCCAGTCCGGTAACTTCTTCAAGTCCGATAGTTGGTAAATGGCTCTTAAGCAATGTGATGGTAACGAATCAGGATGGTTCTAAGACTTCATTTACACCCCAGCAGCTGGGGCTTTCAATTACAATGGAATTCAGGAACGATAACACCGCTACAATAACCCAGGTGGACAGTATGGGTACTACAACAGAAAGCGGAACATATACATACAGTAACGGGGTAGTGAACCTGACAAACACCAACGGGGAGAAGACGACTGTAGATATTACGATGACTGGAAATAAATTTACTACAAAGCAGACATTAACTGATGCAAACAACAACCCGTTTGACGCTTTGCTGGAGTTTACAAAGCAGTAAAAAAAAGGATAATATTTACAAATAAAAAAGAGTACTGATTTTTCCATAGTGCTCCTCAGGTTTTAGGTTTTGATTATGCTGCATTTAATATTAAATTTGCAAAATTCTAATCCTGCAGATACTGAATTTGCAGTGCAGTTAAAACTAAACCTGAAGAGCCGCTATGATTTATAACAGAAGAAATTTCTATTTTATTATTTTCTCAGTCATACTATTAATTACATACAGCGGATGTTCCGGCAGTTCAGATGGAATACTGGAACCCAAGAAGGAAGGCATTACGCAGCCGCTTGATCCTTTTGAGCAGAATAAAAAACTCGGCAGGGGAATAAACATCGGCAATTCCCTGGAAGCCCCAAATGAAGGAGAATGGGGAGTTACGGTTAAGGAAGAATTCTTTAAGCTGATAAAAGAAAAAGGATTCAGTTCGGTCCGCCTTCCTGTAAAATGGTCGGGCCACGCCTCAGATAAAGCCCCGTATGAGATAAGTCCTGATTTCTTTAAGAGAGTGGACGTAATTATTGACGAGGCCCTTTCAAGAGGGCTTGCAGTTGTGCTTGATATGCATCATTATGATGAGTTGATAGATGCACCCACGGCAAATAAGGACCGGTTTATTTCGCTCTGGCGCCAGATTTCAGAGCATTATGTTGACTATTCGGCCGATCTTTTCTTTGAAGTTTTGAATGAACCCAATGGAAACCTGACGCCGGAGGTTTGGAATGCTTATTTGAAAGACGCAATAAGTGCAATAAGGGAAAAGAACCCATACAGGACGCTGATTGTTGGGGGGCCGGACTGGAACAGCGTAGGATCTATAGGCAGTCTGGCAATTCCGGCCGAGGAAAAGAATGTAATTGCGACGGTTCACTACTACGACCCGTTTATATTTACGCACCAGGGAGCCGAGTGGGTCCTTGGAAGCGACTTGTGGCTGGGGACAACGTGGAGTGCGACTGAAGTTGAAAAGCAGGCAGTGGCAAAAGACATGGATCAGCTTTTGATCTGGTCGAAAGCAAATAACCGTCCGGTTTATATAGGTGAATTCGGGGCGTACAATAAAGCCGATATCGAATCGCGCGCGCAGTGGACATATTACATTTCGCGTCAGGCAGAGCAGAGGGGATTCAGCTGGTCTTATTGGGAGTTCTGTTCAGGGTTCGGGGTGTACGATCAGGCTAAGCAGCAGTGGAACCAGCTCCTTTTAAGCGCGCTTATTCCGACAGGGGTATAATTACAAAATATGCCCGCCTCTGGCGGGCATATTCTCAAATCTAGAACGGGAAATCTTCCTTGTAATCCACCTTTTGATCAATCTTTTTGACTTCTGGCTTTTTGGCTATGAGGTGCTTTGGGTTTCCTTCCACGTAAATTGCCTTGTACGGCCTGGCCGGACATGCATATTCACAGGCTCCGCATCCGATGCAGTACTCGTCTTTTACTTCCGGAATTGATAGCTTCCCTTTGTATGGAACCATGTTGACCGCCTTTGTAGGGCAGTGCTCCGAGCAGGCTCCGCAGTCGGTGTTTTCTGTTTTAACTATACAGTCGTCCTTGACAAACTTAACCTTCCCAAGCTGAGTCAGTTTCTTTGTTTCCAGAGTCAATGGCAGTATTGCGCCGTTGGGGCAGACATCGGTGCAGATTGTGCATTCATATTGGCAGAAGCTGGTCATGTAATCCATATGAGGCTGCATCATTCCTCTAAGCCCGTATTCAAGATACGCGGGCTGAAGCACCTGTGCCGGGCATGCGCTTACGCAAAGGTGGCATGCAGTGCACGTGCTTGTAAAGTGATCAATGCCCCTGGAGCCCGGAGGGGTAAGGGGATTTTGCTTAAAAGTGGGGACTGAATTTTTCTTATAGCTTTTTATAACCTTTTTCTGCTGCATAAAAGCCAGACCGCTTAAGCCCACAAGGTAAGCCGAAGTCTTAAAGATAAACTCACGCTTTTTTGTGTCGGTTTCTTTTAAGTCTACAGTCTCTTTTTCTTTTGAGGGTTTTTCATAAGTGAGGCCCTCGCTCGGGCAGACGTTAAAGCAGTTAAAGCAGCTTACGCATCTTGAGAAATCGACTGAGCGGGTCTTGTTATCAATGCATCCCGATTTGCAGGTCCTTTCGCATATTCCGCAGCCTTTGCACTTAGTCTGGTCTATCGCAATCTTAAAGATTGAAAACCTGGAGATAAGTCCAAGAAGCGTTCCAACAGGGCAGACGGAGTTGCAGTAAAGCCTTCCTTTAGCTACAGACATCCAGAGGACGAAAGCCAGGAAGAGGACTGAGAAACCTGCTCCAAGAAGGCTTATTGTTCTAAGCTCAAATGGATAAAGTGAATAGTTCTTAAAGCTCTCCAGAGTGTAGGCGGCCGAGTTATTTAAGAACACGAGAACGGGCCTTAAGAGGTTTGAGTTTATTTTCCCGAAGTTGCTGTAAGGATCAAGAAGATCAAGGACAAACATGCTTCCGAATAATACCGGTATTACTGCGAGTGCCAGCAGGCTGTATCTCAGGAGGTTTTGGGGCCTCAGGTAGCGGAAGCGGTTTTTCTTTTTCTTCCTGAATTTCCGGGTTATATATATTGCAATATCCTGCAGCGTGCCGAGAGGGCATATTGTTGAGCAGTAGACCCTTCCGAACAAAAGAGTAAGTATAATAATGAATATAAAGCCTGCCGCAGCAATGCTTAGAACATTTACAAACTTCAGCAGGGAAGGCACAAACTGCACATAAAGGATATACTTATGTGCAGTTATGGGGATGTAACTCTTAAAATCCAGAAATAAAACTGCTGTAAAAAGAAAAAATAAGATGGAAACAGCGATCCTGATTTTCTTTAACCGGGCAAGTAACATGAACTTAAATCTCGCAATTAAATTTTGATTCTGTTAATATTAAGCTTATTTAAATCCTTTCTTCCGAGCCTCATATCTGATGCATGCTTCAGGTAGTCTATGCTTTCGGGATCCATGCCGAAGAGCTTTATTGCTGCTGCATCGGATGCCACGATATCAGTTGAGACGATCTGCGACTTCATGGTAACAACGTCTTCTTTGGATACGCCTCTCGGGCCGTGATTTTTCATTACATAGTATGCGTCCACAACGTTCAGGTCAGGCTTGCGGAAGCTTGCCAGGTCGGCAATTGTCTGGTGGAGATCGTTTTTGTGCATGAACTCCCTGTCCCATATAATTCCCATGAGGTTTTTCATTGAAGCGGTAATTTTAGCTCCGCCGTGGTTTTTAAGTATAGGGACGTTAATGAATACGTTTGAGCTTAATATGAGTTCATGGATTTTTGCGTTAGTAAGTCTCTTGCCGTTTTTAATTTTAACCTGTTGGTAATAGCCTTCATTTGCAGCAGAGACAACCTTTGCTCCGGCGTCTTTTGCAGCGCGTTCAATGCCGCTGTTGGAGTAGCAGTTGGTCCAGGTGTCGCATGTATGGTCAAAAACAAAAACTTCCTTTGCGCCAGCGTTAAAGCAGTGCTGAACGATTCTTCTTACGAGTTTGGGGTTTGTATTAGCTCCTTTTTCAGGAGTCACATCCCATCCGATATTCGGTTTAACGACTACAGTCTGTCCTTTCTTTACAAACTTGCTCATGCCGCCAAGAGAAGCTATAGCCTTATCGAACATAACGTCGGGTTCCCCGCCCTTAATTGCCACCATATCATAAGGGTTCTGCATGAGGCCTGAGCCCAGAGCCCAGAGGTTACTCTTCTGTCCAAAGGGGAGTGTAGTGCCGGCTGCTGCCAGGGCCGAGGCTGCAAAAGTTTTCTTAATAAAATCTCTTCTATCCATCCTATCCGTCCGCTTTTATTTATGGAATATGGTTTTTGAAGATGAAACCTAATTTAATAGAAAAATGGATTAATGAAAGTGAAATATAAGGATGGGTGCCTTAAATTTCCCCCATAAAAATTACAATTTAATTTATAAAAAAAGAAAAAAATATTATATTCACTTATCAGAAAAAGCTGATGTAACAGGATAACCTTTAAGTAACGGGGAAACATATGGAAAATATTCTTGCCTTAGTAAAAACCAAAGAAGGTATTAAAAGTGTTCTTCTGGACATAATTGCGCTAGCCTTTATATATTTTGTGCCGACCATTTCGCACATGTTCAGCATTCCTTTTTACCTGCTTGAACCGATGAGGATCATGCTCATTCTCTCCATGGCGCATTCAGGTAAATTAAACAGCTTTTTCATTGCTTTTTCGCTCCCGCTGTTCTCTTTTCTTATTTCAAGTCATCCCTCGGTGGAAAAGTCAATTCTTCTGACGGCTGAAATGGGCCTGAACGTCTGGCTTTTTTATGAATTCAGCAAAAAGTTTAACGGATTTTACTCAGCTCTTTTTGCAATTGGAATTGGCAAAATATTCTATTATGCCTTAAAGTATACCTTTATTCTGCTCGGAATTATGGATTCGGAACTGGTTACAACTCCCATTTATCTGCAGGTAATTACGATGTTTGTACTCAGCGGATATGTTTATCTTATCGGTTCATTAAAATCGAAGAAGCGGGATAAATAGGCATACCAAGGAACAAACGCCGGGCTGGCAGGTATAAAGAAGAAGAAAAACAGGAAAAATACCGGAAACAAAAGGAACGGGTTCTTCATTGAATTTATGTTTTGTTTTAGGTATTTATGTGTGTTAAAATGTAAAAGGGAAACAATACTCTGCCAGCAAAAATTAAATATCTTTTCAGCTTCGCTTGTTTGTTCGTTTTTTTAGCCTTTGGGCAAACCGTCTTTGGACAGAAACAGGAACAAAAACAGAAAAAGGAACAGAAACCTCATCCCAACAGTCCGGTTTTCAAGGACTATCAGGTACCGGATTCATCAACCCTTTTTAAGCGCGTAAGCGACTCCTATGCACTCTGGCAGAGCTATTTTCTTATCAAAGAAGCCAATGACGGCAACGCAAAGGCACAGCATGAGCTTGGTATCCGCTATCTTTTAGGACAGGGGTTTCCGGCTGATACCGTAAAATGCGTGCAGTGGACAAAAAAAGCAGCTGCGCAGAACCTGCCCGAAGCACAATACAACCTTGGCATTTTCCAGAACAACGGCTGGGGGACGGAATGGAACCCGTTCAAAGCCTACGAAAATTTTCAGAAAGCCGCAAAAGGCAAAATGCCTGAGGCGGAGTATGTTCTGGGGCTCATGATGCTGGACAATCTTGTAGTGCCGAGAAATTACAAGAAAGCTTTCACATACATCAAAAAAGCGGCCGATAAGGGGTATAAGCCTGCCATTGACGTCCTGGAGGAGATGCTTAAGTACAGGATGGAATTCGGGCTGGATTCGGTGGATATAAAATCGGTCAAGGCAATTGAGCAGAAGCCAAATTCCGTTACATTAGTCAACCCCGCCCTCGGCATAAACTATATGGATCTCAGGCAGGATTCGCTTTCAGGCATTGACGACGTAACGCTATTAAAGGAAGTCTTAAGAGAAGGAAGCGACGAGCTTAAGTATGCCCTCGGGAATGTTGTTTTAAGCGACAGTACGTTCCTGCCTGATTTGTCGGTAATAAGTACAATTGAGAATGCGGCAGAATCAGGGAGCCCTGAGGCACAGACAATGCTGGGGCGCTGTTATGAAAAGGGGATTGGGGTAAGACGGGATCTTGTTCAGGCTGCGGTGCAGTATATAAGAGCCATACGCCTTGACTCCAGGCGTGCCCCGAAGCTTTTATTTAGCCTCATACAGAAGCCCGAGTTCTTCAGGAAATTAAAAGTACTGCTGGACCAGAAGAATTCAGAGGCGCGGTTTGCTTATGCTGGACTTGTAGCTTTGCGCTATAATTTCCAGGTCCCGGAAAGTGAAGCCTTAAAGCTCTTAAAGGATGCCGCAGATGAAAACTATATTCCGGCAATTATAGAAATGGGGCTTTGTTATTATTCGGGTAATTTAACTCTTCAGAATAAGAGTAAGGCCATAGCGATCTGGAAGCGGGCTTCGGATCTTGGAAGCAGCGAAGGGAAGGTAAGGATTGCAATTGCAAATGTGCAGGATCATTTCCCGTATCAGGATTCCACGGAATCGGTTAAAGTATTAAGAGAAGCCGCTGATTCGGGTTCACTTTTAGCACAGATGGCATTAGCCTACTGTTATGAGACGGGGACGGGAGTAAAGAAGAACAGACTTGAGGCAATTCATCTCTACAGGGTTTCGACTCAGAGGGGGAGTCAGGGTGCGTACCGTTCCCTCAAAAGATTGTATGATGAAGTCCGTCCCAAAAAGAATGAGTTTATTGTTATTGAGGATAATAAATAGAAAATCCGGGACTAAAGTTCCGGGGCGAGTGGGTGCGCATCAAACCACGAGCTAAAGCTCATGGCTAGTCAATTGAGAAAGGCCCGCTAAAGCGGGCCTCAAGTTGTTTTAACCTTGAACTTATTTGACGTATTTGGATATGAACTCTTCAACCTCGGGGATGCCGCCCTGGTAAATTAAGTAGCCGTTGCTCGGTTCGCGTTCTGTAATTTCGCCTGCTATGGGAGTGAGCATTATGTCCTTAACCTTCTGTGGGTCCTGCGTCTGCCCCAGTGCCCAGCCGAGCTTAACATAAGCAACCTCGGGGAGCATATTGGCCGTGGGGACCACACCGAGCTCCATCATGTCACGCCCGGTATCATAAACATACATCTGCACATATCCCCACAGGGTCTGAACCGTCATATATACCGCAATATTTTTCTCATGGGCTCTTTTTAGCGCGGGGTAAAGAGGCTTGTTGACGTGTCCTAAACCCGTTCCTGCAATTACAATTCCCTTGTAGCCGTTATCGATCATTGAGTCAATTATGTCGGGCTTCATATTCGGGTAGTAATAAACAATGCCGACTTTTTCTTCAAAGGCCGTATTTATTGTAACGCCGTGGTCCCTGCGCCTTTTCTTATAATCCTGTCTTAAAGGCGTAATCTTCTCGCGGCTTACCATTGCAATCGGTATGTCTCCAATGGTGCGGAAAGTAGACCTGTAGCTTGAGTGCATTTTTCTTACGCGGGTTCCGCGGTGCAATAGTCCGTACGCGTCGGAAGTAGGGCCGAACATGCATACCATTATTTCTGCAATGTCGCTTTCGGCCGCGGTCTTGACGCTGTGCATCAGGTTCAGCGCCGCATCTGAAGACGGGCGGTCGCTTGAGCGCTGGGATCCCACCATAACAATTGGAACAGGAGTGTTCTGCACCATAAAGGACAGAATGGCCGCCGTGTGGTGCATTGTGTCAGTTCCGTGCCCGATTACAATTCCCTGGACCCCTTTTTCAATTTCGCGTCCAATAGCCTGAGCCGTACCGATCCACTGTTCGGGACCCATATTTTCGCTGAAGACGCCGTAGAGTTTTTCAGTCTCCAGGTTGCAGATATCAGCAAGTTCGGGAACAGAGCCATAAAGTTCACCGGGTGAAAAAGCCGGTATAACGGCTCCCGTACGGTAGTCGAGGCGGCTTGCAATTGTTCCGCCGGTGCCGAGAAGTTTAACCTTAGGTTTCTGCGGGTTATAGGGGAACTCCTTTTCTGGTATTTTATAGTGAGCTTCCTTGTGTCCTGTAACAGTAATTGCCTGAATTCCTCCGGCAAAAATTCCTATGTTGTAGCCCGAACGGAGCTTAATTACAATGTGGTGAGAGTCGGCTGTTTCGGAGCGGGGGAGTATAATGCCTGTAAATTTCCCGGTTGAAGTTTTGATCTCAACGTCGCTCCAGACCTCTGCGCCGAAGTTTTTCAGTGCGTCCAGTGCTTCACCCCTGTAGCCTTTATAAATGTCTGAATTCATTTCGCCTCCTGGAAAAGAGTACCGATTGTTTCCATTACCCTGCGTCCTTCAACCCTGCCTCTAAGGTGTTTCATGACGAGGCTCATGAGGACGGTCTTTTCGCATGCGGGTTTATGGAGCTTAATGCCTGAGAGCTCACTGCGGGCAAGTGAAAGGAAATGCATGAGTTCCTGTTCCGAGCATGCCGGGGGGAGCATGTCCACAAAAAAGCTTCCCGAGCGGGCCGCATTTTCGAGAGCCGGGAGAACTCCTTCGCGCGCAAGCCTGCCCTGTTTGAACGCCAGGAATATCTCTTCAAATATCGCTTCAGTCAGTACTCCCGTATCTAAGCCCTTATGGCTAAGGCGCTTTGGGTACTGTATGAGTGCAACTGAGGCCAGAACAGGATCGATATTCCACTTTGCAACGAGTTTCATAAAGAGGGCAGCATAACGGGATTCCGCAAGCGGCCCTATTACGTCTTCGGGGACTTTCAGGCTTCTGTACCAGGCTTCCCTTTCCCAGACCGGTTCAGGGAGTCCCAGGCGTATTTTTGAAAGTCTTTCCCTTGTAATTTTTTTAGGAGGAAGGTCCGTATCGGGGTACATTCTGTCGGGTCCCGGCAGTATGCGTTCAAATCCGTTTGTCCCGTCGCGCAGTGCCTGACGGGTTTCAGAAGGCACGCCGATGGTTGCCTCTTTGGCTCTAATAATAATTTCGCAGGCACCCATTTCGGCGTCGGCGGGGTTTCCCCATACGAGAACCATTGCGTCATCTTCGCTTGCGCCCATGCTTTTCTTTATTTTCTGCCAATCGCTTGAAGAAAGCGTATCACCCTTGCTGTCGGAGTGGATTATATTAGGCAGAGTAGTAAGGCATGCTATTACTCTGACTCTGTCCGATATTTCCTTTGAGAAGAAGGTGTCGGTTTGTGTGGGCCAGTTAAGGAGCCCGCGGAAGCCCTTAAGGAGTGCGCATTTAACTATCATGCCCTGGCTGAGGGCATTCTGCACCGGGAGGAAGTAAGTTCTTTTAAGGAGCTTTGTAACGTCTTCAAACCTGGCCTGGAAGGTTTGGGGAGTAATGCCGCGCCTGAAGAGTTCTTCTTTTAAGCGCAGGAGGTTCCACTGCCTCATGGCTTCGTTATATGTCAGAAGCGGGATCATGGGGATTCTGGGTACCCCTTTAATTTCAATTCTTGTACCCCCTTCAACGCTGACGTTTACGTCCTGCCTTGCCGAGCCGATTCCGGTGCGGACCCTGCCCGTAGATTTAACTAGTTTGCGGCAAATGCCGGCCGCGGCTGCAACTTCCTGGGGTGTAAGCATATCGGGTGCTGTTACGGTTTCAATTAAAGGCATGCCGAGGCGGTCTGAAAGGTAGACCCTGCGGTGGCCAATATCGCTGACCTCGCGGCAGGAGTCCTCCTCGATTGAAATCTGGACGATATTTATGTGCCGGTCCTTAAAAGGTATCCTGCCGTCGAGCGCGATAATTGAAGTCCTCTGGAACCCTGTAGGGATGCTGCCGTCGAGGTACTGTTTGCGTGCAATATGGATCTCGTCGACCGTAGTGCAGTTTAAGAGCATGCCGATACCGAGAGCGATATCGAGGGCTTCGTCGTTTATTTCAAAGGGGGGAGTGTCGTCCATCTCGTACGTGCAGACGGTATCGCGGTTAATCTGGTAGATGATTTCTTTTTTTGTCTTAAACTCCATTAGTGCCGTGCCGTCGTATTCGCCGAGCTCGGAGAGTGTAGGCCTCATATGGCGCAGTATTTCAGCGTTATAGCTGGTGCTGTAAATGCCCGCGGGGCAGCGGCAGAAGAGTTTCTTTTTTGTAAGGAGCTGCTGATGGATTTCGAGGCCGGATTTGAAGTCGACCCTTCGGTAATCCTCAGGTGTCATTTCACTAAAAGCTTTAAAGAGAAAGTCCTGCATAAAATAACCTTCCATTAAAAAGTGAATGCAGGCAAAATAGGAAGGGGGGAGGAAAGAAGCAAGAGGTTCGACGTTCAACGTTTCCGCCTTCGGCGGAGGAATAAAAGGGCGCCGGGAGATAACTCCGGCGCCTTATAGGAATTAGTCTATTTTTTTTCTGAATACGGGGTCTGTGCCGATTGTGCCGTGCAGCTCTTTTAAGTAGGCTGGGGACGAAACCTTCTTAAGCTGCGCCTGGGCAGACTTAAGGCGTTTGCCTATCTTAAGCTGTTCTGCAACGTCGAGGTGGCTGGATTTCTTCAGGAAGTTCTGTAGATAGCGTACATGACGCTCCCAGAGTGCAATGTCGCCTTCCTGCTTTGCCTTCAGGCGGTCGTTGTACCACTGGCTTGAGAGCAGGTGCCACTTTGTAAACATATTCCTGATCTCGGGATCTTCAGCCGTTTTACCTTCGTAGCTGCCTTTGGCCATAATGTAAAGCAGAGCCTTAAGGGCAGGGCAGGCGTCCTCGATGCTTCCATCCTCGAAATAAGCCTGTGCAACCCTCTGCTGTGCTTCCACAATATTATTAACGCCGTCGGCATAAACGTCCATATCCTGGATTTCCGGCTTCAGCATTTCATCGCTGAATACAGAATTCGGGTTTTCGAAGACCCTTCCGAAAAATGTATGAACGAATTTATCTGTAATGCGGTAGCCAAGGCGGCTTGCCAGCACCTTCTGTCCATTGTGTTCAAAGTCGCTCAGTTTTTCCAGGTATCCTTCCTTTATGAGGAATTCCGGATCCCTTTCATTAACCGAAAGGCGGCACCAGATTTCAGGAATAAGAAGGCTTATATCGTGATCGACCCTGACGTTAGGGCCTACATAACCTGCCGCGGTTGTGTAGCAGTCGTAACCCGTAAGAATAAAGGAAACGAGCGCGTTATTCAGGTCAACTATAGGGCTGACGGCATTAAAAGGACCCTTTGTAAGGGCGCCTTCGGAGCCTGCTCCCGTAGTTGAAGGTGATTTTCCCGTAAGGCTGCAGATAAAATCCATGAACATCTCAGGCAGTTCCTGGTAATGTATAGGGTTATATACTGCAAGAGCGCGTATGTTTGCCTGAGGGTCGGGCGGATTGTTGCGCCTTCCGGGCAATACCGAGTTAACGGGGAAGTAGACCGGCTTATCCACCGTTATGCGGCGGAAGAAGCGTGTACCTATCTCGGCAATATACTTATCCCTGGGGTTAATAATATCGGGCCTGTTCTGCAGATACCTCATATTCTTTGACGGCTTGCCATCCACCATGCGGGGGTGAGCCGAGGATACAAAGTATTTGCATGAGTTCTGGCCTGCAAAGCTCTGTATGAAAGCCTTCATCGGTTCGGTATAGGTATCGAAGCCTATGGCGTCTTCAATCAGCGCCTCTGCATCCTGGAGCTGCAGCGGCTGGAAGTTGGATATGAAAGTTCCAGGTGAAGATATATCCTTTTCAGCCTGCTTGTCGTATCCTCTTATAATAGCGTCATCGGGGCGCTGGAAGAAGCGGTACTCGCAGTTCTGTGTAAACTTTACGCTCTGGTTATCGTAGTCCTTATTGAGGACAGTTAAAAGCTTATCGGCAGGCACTACAACAGAAGCCGTAATGTCGTCTTCGAGCTGTAGCTTATCGGCGGCAATAAAATCCTGCCTCAGCTTGAATGTACGCCACGATTTATCCTTCTGCAGACCGACTCTTAAGTAGCTTGCAACAAGTTTGCGGTTATTGTATTTAAGTTCATTGCCTGTATTGCCGTTAACAATATCCACGCTGAAATGCTCGCGCCAGTTGCCCATCCATTCGTGGCGGTAGAACCTTTTAATAATGAATACAAGTCCCTTTATATACTGCGGTATTGAATCGAGCCATTTGTTGTATTCATCCGTATACTCGCTTGGTGAGGGGGTGAGCATCTTAATTACAGAGCCCAGGGACCTCTGAGTGCTAAGAAGCGGGCGGCTTGGGGTAGTCTTCTTAACAGGGATCTTGTAGCGTTTGCTGTAGTCGTAGTTTATTATTCTGTCCACAAATTCCAGGTCCTTCTGGAAATCGGCGACAAAGAAAGGTCCGTATATAATTGAATCCGAAATGGATTTAGAGATTTCTGACTTACCTCCGCCCGAGACCGTAGAAGGCTTATGGCAGAAGGTTCCTTCGGCAACGGTACCAATAAGCCGCCAGGTTGGAACCGACGGGTTCTTCTCAAGGCGGATCTTATAGCCGGCAGGGAGAATGTAGGTATTTGAAGTAAGGAGTTTAATTACAACGTCCTTTTCACCTTTTTTCCAGCCGACCGTTTGAGTTGTAAGGTTAAACCTTGCGTCTTCGGGAACGTAGATAATGTCGCGGAAATTTTTATCGATGCCGTAGCCTTCAGGCTGCAGGTCCATTACATCCTTGAAAAGCTGAGATACTTCTTTAAAGGAATGGCCTTCCTTTCTGACCTGGTTATCGTCGTGGAATTTATCACCAAGGCCATAGCTTGGGAATGCGATTGCGCCGCCGGCGTGTTCCTCCTCCGAGTTTCCGAAGAGGTTTGCCGAATAGCTGATCTGGGTTTTAACCTCTTTTTTGCAGTAGCCGAAGTAGTTATCGGCAATAACCGTAATAATAACGCCCTCTTCGGTGCGGCAGGTAACCTTAAAAGCGCTGCCGCCGTTATAGAGATCGGAATCGTTTTCATAGCACATTCCGTCGCGCTTCTGGCGTTCTGTGGCCTCAGATATATGCGGGAGTCCAAGTTCCTTTTTAGTCACTGTCGTGAGCTGCGGTGCAAGTATAATGCATCCCGTGTGGCCGGTCCAGTGTTCAACGTCAAGGCCCGCGTCGTTCTCAGGCAGATACGGGTCGCCTGCGTTGCCGAAAATGGACTCTACAAAGTCCAGGTTGCCCACAAGGTTACCGGGGACGAAAAATCTTGTTTCCATAGATTTTTCGGGAGTAAAGCCTTCAACGGCAGGGCAGACAACAGGGCGCATGAGCAGCGATACGAAAACCTCTGCCTGGTTGTGCTGTGAAGAAGTAAAAGGAAGCTTCATCAGCTCTTTTGGCGGATGAAGTGCACGGTAAAGGAGTCCTGCAAAGGCGTGTTTGGGGACGGCAATTTTGTCATCCGGAATAGGGAGCCCCCCTTCGGAAATGTGAAAAACGCCTTTAGTAGTTCTGCGGTCGTTTTTAGGGTTATGCAGAATTCCCTGTTTTATTCTATAAGTGCTTATAATATCAGAAACAAACTCACATTTATCTGGCGGAAGGGAAAGCACCCTTGCAATACCATGCCTGTCGAGCAGGAATGTTTGTGCAGGCATACGCACAGGTTCATCCAGCTTAACGTCGCTTAAATACTTATCCAGGAAGTTCTGGATACGCTGGTCAGCCGGGCATAAATAATTAGAAAGAAGACGGTTTTTTTCCTGATGATTGGCAATCAGATCACGCGCAATTTCAATAAATTCAGAATTTTCACCTTTTTGCCCGAAAACCGGAGCTCCTAAAGCTGCCAGTCTAAGGTTGATATATTGAATTAATTTTTCATCGTCATGACAGGAAGCAGATGCCTTCTGAAAAAAACCGAGTGATCGTTTTAAATCCATGTTTCACCTCGATTTTGTGTCTCAATTGTAATAAGAAAATTAAAATACTTTCTTTGGACATTACAAAAATAAACATTTTTATTCTATAAGTAAAAGAAACTATGCCGGAAACGGAGTAAAATATTTAATAAAAGTAAATTATGGAACAATAAATACTTTTAATTATAAGAAAAAAGATATAAATTTTCGTGCCTGAATTGTTTTGCGGAGCAAAGCCACTTACCGTTTTTACACAGCTTCGCATGCAATGTGTTTTGCTGCCCGATTGGAATTTATCCTGCCCTGGAGCGGTAATCCTTTCCTTCAGCCATAAATACAATCCGTTCAAATTTTTATAGAAGGGACAACTTAAGATGAAAAAACAAATACTGTTTTTGCTAGTTCTTTTATCGTTTATGGAAGTTAGAGCTCAATATAAACTTGATACTCTGGCCAGCTACAAGGCAGGGCCCGGAGTTACGTATACAAAGATGCGTGTTGCATCAATTCCGCTGAACGTGGATATGATGGTAGTGGATTTGAAAAATCCTTTTGTTAAGGTGGAAAGTGTTAAGGCAAATGAAAAGCTGGATGGAAAAGAGGTACTGAGCTCAATGATAAAGCGCCGTACAACACTGCAGCATAACGTGGTGGGAGGCGTAAACTCTGATTTTTTTGACATGAGTAACGGAAGGCCGATTAACATTCAGATTGAGAACGGGGAGATATTAAAAGGCCCTATCAATCTTTCGACCGTAGGTTTTGACGTAAATAACAAGCCTATGCTCAACAGGGTACAGTTCGGAGGGCAGCTCATTCTGAAAGATACAGCCGTTACGGTTGCAGGAGTAAACCAGACCCGCAATTCGAATCAGATGATTTTGTTCAACAGTTTTAACGGCCAGTCGACCGGTACAAACGTCTACGGCACAGAGGCACGGATCCATCCATTAGGAAACTGGCTTGTTAACGATACAGTCAAGTGTGTGGTAGACACGGTTGTTTCAGGAGCCGGCAGCATGGCGCTTACAGCGGGTAATGCCGTACTTTCAGGGAACGGGGTTATGGATGCCATACTAAAGAACAGGGTTAAGGCCGGAGATACTGTAAAGGTATATCTTGGAGTTACTCCCGGTTTGGTAAAGCTAAAGGAAATGCTTGGAGGATATCCAAAAATTGTTTATAACGGCAAGAACTGGGCAGACCAGGGGTATCTTGAAGAAGGGGGACCGGATCATACATACCTGTCGGAGCCCCGTACGGCAATAGGTTTCAGCCAGGACAGCACAAAGATGTATCTTTTTGTTGTTGACGGTAGGAGCGAGCTGTCGGGTGGTATGACGCTTCCGAAGCTGGCAGATCTTATGATACAGGAGGGGGTATACCTGGGAATGAACTTTGACGGCGGCGGCTCATCTGAAATGATGGTAAGGAACAGCATAATGAACGTTCCTTCAGACGGAGTTGAACGCGAGCTTTCAAACGGATTTATTGTGGTTTCCACGGCTCCCGTTGAAGCGCTAAACAGCATCATTATTCTTCCCGCGAAGAAAACGGTTTTCAGGGACGAGCAGATCTCTTTCAGTGTTCTTGGAAGCGACAGGAATTTTAATGCCGTGGCGCTGGATCCGGCAAAAACTACATACAGCTGCGACGCGAAGATTGGAACAATAGACAGCAAGGGTCTCTTTACGGCTTCAAAGTTAAACGGGGGGCAGGGATATGTTTATGCAAGTTATGATAATACGAAGGATTCGGCGCTCGTGACACTTAAGCCGATAGTAAAAATCAGTCTGATCCCGCATAATTTCACCATCGACACGCTCAGGTCGGTCCGCCTGAGTCTTAAGACATACGACAGTGAGAACATAGTCAGATCGATACCGGCAAGTGATATAAAATGGACGCTCACGGATTCGCTTCTCGGAACTCTGGATGCCCTTGGAAACTTTAAGGCAAAGAAGGAAGGAAAAGGCAAGATCATTGCCAGCTACGAGGGGATAGCGGACACTGTAGAGGTAAGTGTTGTTGTTGGAAAAGACGTGCAGGTGATCAGTGAAATGGAAAACATAGAGGATTGGTCGCTCAGGGGATCGGCAGTTGACACGGCTAACACAAAGCTGAGCGTAGTTTCAGACGTAAAATCCTCAGGAGCGGGATCCGTTAAAGTGGATTATTCGTTTACATATGACGGTTTTCAGGATAATATAGTATACCTGGTTCCCAAAACTCCGCTGGAGGTTTACGGAGTACCTGATACGCTATTAATAGACGGAAGGGTAGAGGGTACAGTAAATCACAGGGTTTATCTTACACTTTCAAATGACAACAGTGAGCTTTTCCTTGCAAATCCGAGTATAGGAATGAACACTTCCGGTGCATTTGGAAGGGTAACCGTTCCAGCCCGTGCATCCCAGGTAATTACACCGGGCGGGATCTTCACATTTCCGATAAAGATCAAGGAGATAGAGGTCAGGCTGGGCAGTGCCAAGGAGGTTGGCGTAACATACAAAGGAACATTCTACCTGGATAATTTAAGAGCGCGTTATCCGCTTCAGACTACAGGAGTAGAAGAGAGTGCTTCATCGGTCAGGCCGGATAAATTCAGTCTTTTGCAGAACTATCCAAATCCATTTAATCCATCGACAGTAATTGAGTTTACGACGAAGGAGCTTTCGCATGTAAGTCTGAAGGTTTATGATATGCTGGGGCGTGAGGTTCAGGTATTACTGGACAAGGAGCTTCCATCCGGAAGTCACAGGGTAAGCTTCAACGCCCAGGAGCTTTCGAGCGGTGTATACTTCTACAGGCTTCAGTCGGGCAACATGGTAGAGACTAAGAAGATGATGCTGGTAAGATAAGTCCGAGGTCAGGGCGCAAAGATTTCGGGACTCAGTTTTAGCGCAAAATTATTTTAGGGGATAAAGGGCCGTAATGAAATAGTTTACGGGATTTATCCCCTGAAATTTGAAGAAAGGCTGAAAAAAAACAGGATAAATTTTGCGGGAGAGGCAAAAAAAAGTTTTGAGTTTTTAGAGAAAATACTTATATTTGTTAACCTATTTAAGGGCAGATAGCTCAGTCGGTAGAGCAAAGGACTGAAAATCCTTGTGTCGGCGGTTCGATTCCGTCTCTGCCCACAGGTAACTACAAGGCGCTGATACCGACAGCGCCTTTTTCATTTTAAGTAGCCGCGAATTTGAGCTGGATTAATAGTTTATTACTGAAGTATGAGTCCAGTAAGCAACATGACAAGTTAACGCACAGGCTTCCGCTGCCATAATATAAATGCGGGGCTATTGATTTATGCCTTTTCTGCTGCAATGCAAAGTGAGACCATCTTAAATACATGTCCCTCAACTTCAATTGGGGGATCAGCCTTCTTATTAGTCAGAATAAACCTGAACCCATTCTGTTCAAGAATTTTCACCCAGTCATCTTCCTCATAAAGCGTAAATCCATATTGTGCAGTAGGCATCAAAAGCATTGTCTCTTTCGTCCTTATTCCGGTATAAAACATTCCGCCAGGCTTAAGCACGCGGTGAACTCCCTCAAGGTGCCTCGAAGGATCATCCCAGAAATAGATCACATTGTTGCAGTAGACCTTATCAAAAGAGTTATCCCCGAATGGCAAATTGTCGCTGCTGCCATGATACAAATTGAGTTTGCCCGAATTGACAGCATCCTGATTTATCTCCCTTGCCTGAGAAACCATTTCCTCGGAATAATCTATTCCTGTAGCCTTAATATCATTCATATTTGAAAATAGTATTTCAAAAGACCTTCCGCTTGCAAAACCGATCTCAAGAATAGACTCATCTTTCTTAAGATCCATTGTTTCATAAGTCAGGTCTATCAGAAAAATATTCCCTTTATGCATCAATTCAGAAAATTGTTTGGCAAAAGGTCCCGAAGGCTTTCGAAGCATCTTTGCAATATCTTCCGGATGTGCAGTTTTGGGATCCATTTTTTACACTCGCTTTCTGAATGAAAAAGTTTATAAACTAATATAAAATATAATCTGCACACAAAAACAAAAAATTCCAAATTTCGAGAATGCCTCTCTGTTGGAAAATAATCTCATCTAAAGTCAGGTCAAAATTCATGGCCCGTTCTTTTTGAATTTATCTTCTATTTCCCGCCAATGCTTTCAAGAAATTTTATTGATACGTCGGCCAGGCTCATTTTTTTACCGTCAAAATTGTTTTTCTTTAGGTAATTATAAAAATCATCATCGTAGACATAAGTTTTAACATCAAGCTCTTTTTTATAATACTTCAGATATAAATACTTGGCAAAGCCCTGTACCAGGTTTTCTTCACACCATCCCGGCCAGTCATATTGCTTTCTTTGAAGCTGCTTATCCCAATAATTGAATAATTTTGTATCTGTCTTTAATGTACCGGCTGCTTTTATAAATAAACTATCTCTTGAAAATGTCTGAAATAACTGATGGCTGAATTCATGAAAGGGTGTGCCAAACAGCATGGAATAATCTTTAATATGTCTTTGAAGGGTAGAAATGTTAGTGTTTTCTTTTGTAAATCCATCTGCTCCGATAAGCCTGAGTGTAAAATAGAAACAAACATTGAATTTTTTCCTGAAGCTTACCCCTGAAACGTCTTCCATGAATCCTAAAATATCTGAATTATTCCGGCGGACCTGATCCATCAGTTCCAACGCCCGGTCATCAAATACTTTTTTGTTTGATGCCAGATAATCTTTAAGATAATTATTATAAAAATACGGCAGGAATTCCCTGATGCTGTCTTTAACAATCTCATTCTGATAGTGTATCCGGGGTGAAGTCAGGCAGTCTATAATCTCTGATAGGGAAGCATCATCATCCAGTTTTGTTGTTTCCACCATCATCCAGTATTCAAAAGCTTTATCAAAGATATATTTCAATTTACTTTTTTCTTCCGGAAGGAAACTCTCATAGCACTTTTTAAGCCACTTAATATGCTCATATGAATCAGATCCTCCATATTTCATATAAACGGAATCTGTAAAGTATGGCGAATTGCTGAAGATCACCTGGTACATCTCATAGGGCGTATCAATAAGAACATACTTTAATACCAGTCCTTTAACTTCGACATTGCCTGAATCGACTGAAGATTTTAACGGACGGGCATTAGAATTAAAAAACATAACCCAAAAGGATATTAGCACAAGAAATATTCTGAACATATGTTTTCCTTTTTATTCGGCTTATTAATGAACGATATATAAAACAAAGAAAATTTACTTGCAAGTGGTTTGAATATTTGGCCGCGAATTCTTCCTTTAGGCCTTCCTCGGTTAGGTTTCGCCCCTGCCCAAAAGTAACTTCAAGAAGGCTGATACCGGCAGCTCCATAAATTACCTCTATTAAAATATATTACGAAATAATTCGTAGGAGTACTTGACATTACGAAAACTTTCGTATATTATAATACGAAAGAGTTCGTAGTTTTAATTTTATCGTGAGGCTGAAATGAAAAAAGGAAATCCGCCAATTCCAACAGAAGCAGAACTGGAGATTTTAAGGATCCTTTGGGAAAATGGTAGGGCTACAGTGAAGTTTGTAAATGACAGGATTAACGAAAGACGGGAAACAGGATATACTACAACTTTGAAGCTTATGCAGATTATGGCTGAGAAGGGAATATTAATGCGCGACACGGAAGGGAAAAGCCACATTTACTCACCTGCATTTGAAGAAAAGGAAACACAAAAAATCCTGTTGAACAAGTTCCTTGATGCTGCCTTTGGGGGTTCGGCAATGAAACTGGCAATGCAGCTCTTAGGCAACCGGAAAACTTCCAGTAAAGAGCTCGAACAAATAAAGGAATTAATCAATAAAATTGAGAGAGGTGAAAAATGAATTTCATCGGTAATCTGATCCCGCAATCTCTTGTTTACAGCTTTGGATGGACAATAATTCACTCTTTCTGGCAGGGCGCTATTATTGCCATTTGCCTGGAAATTGTCTTATATTTTCTGAAAAACTCCTCTGCCAGGACCAGATATGCTGTCTCTTTAGTATTCTCAATTCTTTTAGTTATTTCCTCAGTTATTACCTTTATTAATTATTTGGACTCAAGTGAGGGGCTGAATATAAGCAATTACTCATTTGACAGTTATAAAACAGTAAATATTTCTTCTGAAAAAAATGCAGCTCAGGGATCCTATTACTCAAAAAGCAAATCTGCTGTTGTAAGTGCACTGTCCCTGAGCAGTCAGTATCATTATTATATAACTGCAATTTGGATGTTTGGGGCGATTCTGCTGCTGATCAAATTTTTAGCCGGACTGGCGTTCCAGAGATATATAAGAAACAGTGCATTTAACATGAATTCTGAATTCCAGAGTATTGCAGATAATGCAATGAGGAAATTAAATTATAAAGGTTCAATTCCTGTTGTGGAATCAATAAAATCCAAAGTGCCGATGGTTATTGGTTATTTTAAGCCGGTAATTCTTTTACCAGTCGGAATATTTACAGGACTGTCCAGTGAACAGATAGAACTGATACTTGCTCATGAGATAGCCCATATAATAAGGAAAGACACTTTAGTTAACATATTTCTTGTGATAACTGAGATCGTTTTCTTTTATAACCCTGCTTTCTGGTGGATATCTTCCAAAATCAAATTCGAAAGAGAATGTTCGTGTGATGACCTTGCAATGTCCACAACTAATTATCCATTCGACTATGCAAAGGCTTTGGCCGCTGTATTGGAAAATTCCCTTAGTGTTCCTCACTATTCATTAGCATTATTTAACAGGAAAAGCCACGCCCTGAAAAGGGTGGAAAGAGTAATAAAACCCTCGGGAATGCAGCCTTCATTTAAAGAAGGATCCATAATACTGCTGGTTTTGGTTATGAGCATGTTTGTTTCAATTACTGCAAAAGTAAACTCCAGGCATGTTACCAGCCCTTCCATTTTGGCTATAGATACAAACAGAACTAAAACCGGTGATTCGATTAAAAAGGCTGAAACGAAAACTGTCCCTAAAAATATCAAGTCCGGATCTGCAACAGATACCACGAAATCCGGTAATTCTTCGGATGAGTATGTTGTCAGGAAATTCGGGACAGGCACCTGGGATGGCAAAGGAGTAAATACTGACAGAGGTTCGTATAAACATGTTACATTGCAATGGAAGAATAATATAGTAACCCGTTTATCTATTGATGGAAAGGAAATTAATCCCAGAGATTTCAGGAATTATCCTGATTTAATATATTTCGATGAACACATGCCGTCTTTCGACTTCAGGTCCGGCCATGGCAAGAAAAGGAATTATAATTATGGGAATGGATCAATGAGTGCCGGTCAGATGACAATAGGAAATAAGACATATAATCATGTCCAATTGATCTGGAAGAATTATACTCCGGTTTATTTAGTTGTTGAGGGAAAGGAAATTGACAAAGCTGATTATGGTAAATATTCCGATATAATTGATTCTCATATTGAAAAGAGACCCAACGCAAATCCGGAAATAAAATAAGGCTTTAATATGGCGGAATGCAGCATTGCAGTTTCATCCTTGAGGGTTTGCTTTGCCCAAATTATAGATATTTCGCTTACAATGATATTTTTACTTAATTAATTTTCGCTATTTCATTCAAGATCAGATATGGGGGCAACCTCTTTTATTTTTAAACAAAAGTTTTTAGTGTCTCTGGATGAAGGCTGCTTGAATATGAGTTATTTTTTCTTTTACCTGATTTCCTGAGCCCACCTGGGGATCAGGCTGTTGATTTTCTTTTCTGTAAGTAATAATTTTATTTGCGGGATAAATATCAGGTCATATAAATATTTGAAGCGTCCCAATTCTGAATTAACTGAGGTGCAGCTTGAATTTACTGAAAATCTTTTCTGTTTTGGCTCTTATTTCATCATTTGCCTTTTCCCAGACTTTACCTCCGCCAATGGTGCTTGATGTGGGAAACATTCACATGAAAATGGATGCTATGATGGGGGACGGCGGACTGCAGAGCCAGTTCAGCTGGGACCTGGCAGCCAGTAATTCTTCATCAACAGAAATATTTTACTGGCCGAGAGATGAGTGGAAATCCAATATGCTCTACCAGATATTTAATCCTCTGGTCCTTGACGACAGCGGTATAATTGATATCAAGGGAATAAAGAAACTGGTGTTTGCAAAAGGAGATGCATTAACGAATTATGGGAAAACTGTATGGGCACAGGAGACCCGCAGGTACCGCCCGCCTGTAGTTATAGTTGACGGGAATGTTTTAAGCAAGCCCTACACGTGGAAAGTGGATCCTAACCTAAAGTCGGACATTAAAATTGAATTTGAAGACATGCTGGAGCAGTTCGGATTACGCAGCCACGTGGAAATCTATGCTTTCAGCAACCCGCTTCTCTCGGATTTCTTCATCTGGAAGGCCACGCACAAGTTTACAGGTGAACAGGCGCTTCCTTCAGACACTGCAAACTATAAGGTTAAACTTCCCGACCAGACTATACGCTTCTGGTGGCCGATCTCCTTCAGCTTCGGCCCTACTAAGGCAGGGGAACGCTATGCCTTAGGAGCTTTCAGCTATGAAGGTGAAGATGACTACGACAGCTGGATAAAAGTTCCATCGAAGTTAGGCGGAGCCCGCGATAGCCTTTATATTGCTTACTACAGGGACGCAAATAATCCCCAAGCACAGCCTTTTACTAACGGCTCACAAGATGACACGGGTGATCCTGACAGAACAACAGGCCACCTGTATTCAACTCAGGTACCGGGTTTTACGCTTCTGCATGCGGACAAGAGCTATCAGGATCATTCTGATGACAGAACTCAGCCCTATTCAATGGCTCATGCCAGCATAGAGACAGATCTCTGGGGCGACCATTCAATTGGTATAAAAAAAACCTATCTCGGAACAGATGAAGGAGGCCGCTTTCCTGTTGAGCCCCCAAAGAATTCCGGTGTGGCTTATCAGAAAGGCCCTATGAGATTTATAACATCCGGCCCATATGAGCTTACAAAAAATTCGGCCCAGAACAGATACGACTCGCTAACTTTCGTTTATGCCGTCGGTGCCGGAAGCATTGGCTGGAAGGCTGCCGACTCTGTAGGAAGGCTCTGGCTCAATAGTAAAATAACTGATGCCGAAAAAGAGGCATGGGTACTGAAAGGCCGCGATTCACTTCAGCAGACCTTGGACAGGGCTAACTGGACGTGGGACCGCATGACCAGGAATGCTTCCATTCCTGCACCCCCTCCACCTCCGGATATTGAGATTAAATCGGGGAAAGAATTCATTACTGTAAAGTGGAGCTATCCCGACGGTTCATACTTTAAGGATGCAGTGACGGGTGTTGACGACTGGAATGCATGGCGAGTTTACAGGAAAGCGGGGGCAATGCTTACAAATGATCCCCTGGACCAGAAAAACGGGGAAATCTGGAAACTGGTCTACGAAACTACCGACAGGAATACGCTTAAGTTCGAGGATACAAATGTTGTAAAAGGAAATGAGTATTACTATGCGGTTACAGCCATTGATAATGGGACTCAGAATACCGTAAGTCCTTTTACAGGAATGAGGCTTGAAAGCTCAAGGTTTATTAATATGTCAACATGGAGTGCAGTGGTGGGGGTGGATCCTTCTGATGTAAAGCCCGAAATGCATTTTACATATGCTCTCAGGCAGAATTACCCTAATCCTTTTAATCCTGCAACAACCTTGGTTTATCAGATCCCTCAGAGTGATAAGGTTGTTCTGAAAGTCTTTGACGTGCTGGGGCGCGAAGTGGCCACACTGGTCAACCAGGAGCAGAAGGCAGGGGAGCACAGTGTAAGATTCGACGGTTCCGCGCTTCCAAGCGGGATATATATTTACAGCATTCAGGCCGGGCAGTTCAGGTATTCCAGGAAACTGATGCTGCTGAAGTGAGAGCATGGTGAATTTAGTATGTAAAGGAGGCTGGCAGCAGCCTCTTGTTATTTTAAAGAAAGCTTTAGAGGTTTTTGGAAATCGTTTTGAACTTTGGTAATTTTTCATGTCAAATTAGGATATATATGTCAAATTAGGAAAAGATCTATGACAAATCCCTTTAGTTTCAAAGGCAGTATGGACAAGTCCAGGTATGTAAAAACCTGTATAACTGCATACGCAATAGTGATTCTATCGGTAGTATTTATTTTAATACCTTTATTTAGCAAATATCCTGTAATTAAAATTATAATGTATGTTTTTATTGTTGCGTCACAATGGGCTGTAATTGCCGCTTCAATCAGAAGACTTCATGATTATGGAAAGGCCGGGCAAAAAGATTTTGGATTACAAGAAGATATTAAATTAGAGGAAAGATAACTGCTATTACCATCAGGAGGCTGAAATTAACGGCCTCCTGTTGTTTTAAACCCAGAGGCAAGATTAAGTGCAGATTGTCTCCCTGATTTCCCCCCTGCATGCTCTTCCTTATGCATCATGCAACTGAAAGACAGATAAAATTTATTGAAAATCGATAAATAATTCTTGACATTCGGAAATTTTCCCATTAATTTGCCTGTAGAAGTGAAGATTGTCAACCGGAAATGCTCCGGGCAGTCATTCCTTGGGGGAAGTTTATAAATAAACACTAAATTCAGGAGACCAAAATGGACCTCTTGTTAAGCAATCTGAAAGCCGGCAGAATTACTTATTATGTCTATAACGTGGTGCTGGCAATACTGATTTTTACAGTGCTGATGGCCCTGCTGACGTATCCTTATAAGAAGTTTGTGTTAAAGAATACCGTTGTTGACGTAGAGGTTAATCTTAAGAACAGGGATTTTCACGGTGTGATAAAGACTGCCGACTCGACCTATTCCGCGCTCACTATAACGGAGGGGGAGTTTTACATGACTCCGCAGAATTTCTGGGTCTATTTGCTTGGGGAATCAAAACTTTTGTTAATAGTTGCTGCGGGTTTTATTGGAGTATGGAACTGGAGAAAGATGGCTAAGAGAATAAAGGAAGATAAGATCTTTGATGCCGATAACAGCAGAATACTCCGGCTTATAGCCGTTATGGCTATGATAATTCCAGTTTTATTTGCCGTCAGGCTCTATCTGCTTAACCAGTACATTCCCGACAACCTTATCATAAACGGCTTTAAGGTTATAAAACAGGACCCATTTAACATGCGCCCGATTTTACGGGGGGTATTTATTGGTTTAGTGTTCCTGGCCATATCCAATGCATTCAGGCAGGGGCGGAAAATTAAAGAAGAAAATGAATTAACGGTGTAAGCATATATGGCAATAAGAGTAAATCTTGACGTAATGATGGCAAAAAGAAAAATGTCGCTGACTGAGCTGGCAGACAGGGTAGGCATTACAATGGCAAATCTTTCCATACTGAAAACAGAGAAAGCGAAAGCCATCAGGTTTTCAACACTGGATGCCATCTGCAGTGTGCTTAAATGCCAGCCCGGGGATATTCTTGAATACACGCCGGATGAAGAAATAAAAGCACAGGATTCGAAATCCAATTAATGACATATTTTTCAGCCAAGGTCTCCTGCTTTTTTTGCCAGGAAGATCGCTATTTAATTTTTCATTTATTTGAAATATATTGCAGGTTCAAAAGCAATTGTTGTCTAAAATGCCATACCCCAGGTTTCTCAAAATCTGGTTTTGCCGCTAATATGACATTCATAGGCTGCAGTATTACGCTTATGGTTCTTTTGGGCAGATGAGTTTAATATAAATTATTTTTTACCCGGAGTCTATAGAGTGAAGCTTCTAAACTTAATTGTCTCTTTTTTTTCAAAGCTTGGCCGCAGAAAGAGTAGAATTGTATCTAAGGGTAAAACTGACGCACCCAAGGCACCGGATGCAGTAAGCTTTTTCAGAAGCGGAATTCAAAACTATAGCTCCACCAGGTACCATGCAGCCATAGGAGACTTCACGCAGGCTATTGCAATCCGCAGTAATTTCCACCAGGCATTTTATAACAGGGGGTTATCAAGATTAAAAATCGACGATAACCAGGGAGCAAACCTCGACTTTTCAAAAGCCATTGAAATTCATCCTGTTTATGCAAAGGCATACATGAACAGGGGAATTGCAAAAAACAGGCTGGGCGACCCAGAGGGAGCGCAAGGGGACTTCCTGAAATCTGTTGAAATAGATCCAAAGCTTTATCCGCTCTTCACTGTCAGGAAAATAAAGGTTGTTAAGACTAAACAGGCCGGAGGCGAAGACGCAGCGCCAGAAAAGCCAAAGCGCGCAGTACTGAAGAATGAATCCTTTAAAGCCCTTTCTTCTGATGAAGCTGAGGAAAGGCAGTTCCAAGGAGCAGAAAATGAGATTGAAGAGGAAGGATTCATGAAACCTCTTGCATTTGAATCTGAAAAGGATGAGTTTTCTTCGCTTACTCCCGTTGAGGAAGAAGAAAGTGAAGCTTCATCAGAGAAGTATGATTCTGGAGATGAAGAAGAGGATGCCTCTAAAGAAAATGTCTTTGAGGAACAAGCTTCTGAAGATGATTTCAGCAAACTGATGAGTATGGAAATTGAGAAGGAGCTTCTTCAGGAATTGACTGGAATAACAGATGAAAAAAAGGCAGAAGATTATTCTAAAGGCCGCCCCGTGAATAATCAGGCAAAGGGTGAGGATGCTCCCGGCAAGGATAAGACAGGTTTTAAGGCTGAAGAAATAACAAGGCCTGAAAAACAGGAAAAGGTAGGAAATAAATGCGATCCGGCAGAGCCCGGGGATTCTGATGAAGAAATTAATATGCTCTTGCAGTATAGCGAAGACATTTTTGATGAAAGTGAGTTGGCTAAATATATTGATAAGGCGGAAGAGACGTCTGAGAAGCTGGCAGGCAGTGTGGCTGAAGCTTCAGATAGTGAAATACCGGAGGGGAGGGAAAATAATGCCGCTGATGCTTTTGATCCGGCTATATTCGAGCAGGGAGCAACCTTTGAGCTGCCTGAGCATAATGAAATTAAAAGGATAATTACAGAGACTCTTCCCGACAGCAGGTTAAACTATGCCAGGGGGTTTTTCTACAGGGCAAAATTGAAACAGGACGCGGGAGACTTGGCGGGTGCCGTCCTGGATTATACAAACGCAATTGAGTTCCATCCCAAGTTTTCGCAGGCCTATCTGCAGAGGGGAATTACGGCATCCGAATTAAATGAACTGGCGGACGCAATAGCGGATTATTCAAAGTCGATTGAATACAGCCATCGGAATCCCGTGGCATATTACAACAGGGCACTTGCAAATCAGAAGTCGGGGAAGAACCGTGAAGCCTTGGCGGATTTTACAAAGGCAATTATATTTGAGCCTAGGAATCCGCAGCTTTATCTTTTACGCGGTATGCTGCGCCATGAAATGGGGCAGACCCGTTCAGCTTTCTCGGATTGGGTCAGGGCAGATCTACTGGGATCAAAGCAGGCCAGGGAGCTTCTGCTTAAATACGTCCTGAAGGCAAAGAACAACAAAGGCAACACACCGAAAGGGTAAAAAAGACTCCATTTTTTCAGTGCTTCTTTAAAAACCAATTTTTACTTTGCACTCAGGTTCCTTAAAAAGCAGGATCCGATTAATCAACACCGTTTTATAACTTTCCAACTATATTACCATGAGTTATAAATCCCTGGCCGGTCTGACATTTCTTCAGCTTCCCTGAAAGCAATATCATTAAAGCTGCTCTGGGAAGGGTGTACCAGAAATATTATGCTGAAAATATTTATAAAATGATGAACTGCTCTCAGCATCCATAAGGAACTGCTGCTTAAAACCGGTGTTAATAAAGCCGTCCGGGTAACAGACACAACGCGATTGAAAGCGGGAGACGAGCTTAAAGTCAGGCTTATCATAAAAACGGACCGGGATATGGAGTTTGTACACATTAAGGACATGAGGGCCTCAGGCCTGGAACCCTTAAATGTGCTTTCCTGTGTCAGGTACCAAGACGGGCTCCAATACTATGAGGCAACTAAAGATGCATCCACAAACTTCTTTTTGGACCGGCTTCCAAAAGGGACATATGTTTTTGAGTATCCTCTTAAGGTTACCTATAACGGGACATTTTCAAATGGAATTGCCGAAATACAGTGCATGTACGCTCCTGAATTCCGGAGCCACTCCGGGCATACACATTTAAGGGTGCAGTAGTTCCTTTTTTAGGACCCTGTGCAAAAAGAAGGTGAGTAGATGAAATTATATCGGCCAATTATTATACTGAACTAATCAGCCTTAAATTTCTAAATGGCTGTCTCAGGATAAACTCAAACTCAGAAAGAAAGCAGGGTAGTGATGAATTCTCAGGATAATTATGAAGTTGCTACGTTCGGTGAAGGATGCTTCTGGTGTACGGAAGCGGTGTTTCAGAGGCTTGAAGGTGTCATTAGTGTTGAAAGCGGTTACTCGGGCGGAACGGTTAAGGACCCATCCTATCTGGAGGTTTGTTCCGGGAGAACAGGCCACGCCGAAGTAAGCCGCATTACATTCGATCCAAAGAAAATTTCATTTGATGAACTGCTGGAGGTTTTCTTCAAAACCCACGATCCCACAACCTTAAACCGCCAGGGGGCAGACGCAGGTCCGCAGTATAGATCGGTTATTTTCTATCATAACGATGAACAAAAGCGCAAAGCCGAAGAATATAAAAATAAACTTGAGGCTGAGAAAATATTTGATGATCCGATAGTTACAGAGATCGCTCCTGCAAAGGAATTCTATAAGGCAGAGGAGTATCATCAGAATTATTACAACCACAATCCCGCGCAGCCTTACTGCACGTTTGTTATAACGCCGAAAATAGGAAAGTTCAGGCAGATATTTGCCGGAAAGCTTAAGAAGGACGGGGAGCCATAAAGGTTCCCTTTCTATTCAGGTTTCATGCTTTTCCATTAAGGGGCGGATTTCACCGGTCTCCTCTATTATAACCGGGTAGCCTTCAATTTTCCTGGGGATTTTCTTTTTGTGCAGCTCTGTTTTCTTTGAGACCAGGACTGTAATGCACTCCTGTCCGTTCTCCAGTTCGCCAATATATACGCCGTTGACATCCGGAATAGACATGAGTTCATCGGTGTGGGCATTCATCACTTCTTCAATTGACCGCTTGTGGTGCGTCCTAAGCGTATCCATTATAAATATGGTTCTTTTGCTTTCACTTTTGCATCCGGCAAAGCCGGCTGAAAGTGTATATGTAAAAATAAAAATTACAGATAAAAAGCTTATCTTCATTTTGGTAATATATTTGTTTTAATATTTCCGGTACTGCAAACTGCGGGAATTGTGCTTCAAATCACATTATCAAGAATCGGGTTCTAATGCAATACCGAAAAAGCGGGTGCAAGGTTCGACGTTTCCACCGCGGCGGATTCAACGGAATGAGGTTCGACGGGGAGGAGGCCTGGGCAGAGGCCTCGCTTTTAACAATAGGTATTAAATTTTTTTTCTGTTGGAGCTGCCGGCTATGATGAGCAGAACGGAGCCTGCAAGGAGGAAGAGCCAGCCCCAGCTGAGCCTTAAGGTGTCGCTTCCGGCCCAGGTGTTCAGATTGGCTTTAATAAAGAAAATGGAAATGAAGGTTATTATACTGATAAAAAGCGTAAGCACACCGGTAAATATGAGTCCTGAATATTTTTTCCTCAATATAAAATAAAAAGAAAGGAGTGCCAGTATAGCAAATGAAACGGCCAGGAATGCTATGTCCAGCCAGTTCCACAGCCCGTTATCCAGGTAGAGGTTATGCCAGACGGGGAAGAAGGTGATTATTCCGCCTTTTAAGGCGGCAACCGGAAGAAATCCGGCAATTACCAGCAATGCCGAACCCGTTAAGGCTTCAATCTGATATTTATTCATTTTTAAGGCCCCCGTTTTTGTTATTTGCTTATTTTTAAGGTATTTTTAAATAATCTAATTCTTTTTAGCTTAAAGAACAATCACCTTATAAATCGTACAAGTGCTCCAAATTTAATTTCATATAAGGTTGAATTATCAAAAACCGCTTTTTATATTAACACTTTAAATTAAGGATTCCTATGCAGACTGATGTTCTACTTCAGGGAAATTTTCCCAATCTCAAACTCGTAAAGCAGGGGAAAGTTAGAGAGATCTACGACCTTGGTGAATACTTCTTATTTGTTGTTACCGATAGACTTTCTGCATTTGATGTGATTATGTCTCAGGGCATCCCCTACAAGGGCGAGGTATTAAATAAAATTTCCGAATTCTGGTTCAACTATACAAAAGATATCATTCCGAACCACCTGGTTTCTACAAACATAAAGGATTTTCCGAAGGAATGTCTGGACTATGCCAAAGAGCTCGAAGGACGCTCGATGCTGGTTAAGAAAGCCGAGGTCATCCCGATCGAGTGCATAGTAAGAGGATACATTACAGGTTCCGGGTGGAATGATTACCTTAAGACGGGTAAAGTTTCGGGTATAGAGCTCCCGAAAGGATTGCAGGAATCGGAAAAGCTGCCGGAGCCGATTTTTACGCCTTCTACAAAGGCCGAAATCGGTGAGCATGATGAAAACATTACAAATGAAAGGGCCAGGGAAATTGCAGGCGAGGATGTTTATAACAAGATAAAAAATGCCTCTGTTGCAATATATAAAGCAGCATCGGATTATGCCCTTAGTAAAGGGATCATAATTGCCGACACGAAAATGGAATTCGGCGTCTATGACGGAGAGGTAATTTTAGTTGATGAGCTTCTTACACCGGATTCCTCCAGGTTCTGGCCGCTGGATAAGTATTCAAAGGGAAAGACTCAGGAGAGCTACGACAAGCAGTTCGTACGCGATTATCTTCTTTCCATAGGGTTTAATAAACAGCCTCCTCCGCCTCCTCTTCCGGAAGATGTTATCAGGGTTACGAGTGAAAAGTACCTGGAGGCGCTCAATAAATTAACAGGGAATAAATAGCAGATTAGATGGCTCCAATTCAAATTAAGATCAAAGAAAAGAAATATTTGTATATAAAGTGGCAGGACTCAACGGAGAGTTCTGTCCGTCTTACCAGCTTAAGGCGTATATGTCCCTGTGCCATGTGCAGTGAGGAAAGGCTTAAACAGGGTAAGGATTATATTCCGATTTACAATGATGACCAGGTAGCCGTCCTGAATGTCAAAATGGTCGGCTACTACGGCATAAATGTTCATTGGAAGGACGGGCATAAGCTGGGAATTTATGAGTACGATTTATTAAGAAGAATAGCCGAACAGCAGCGGTAAAAACGCCGGAGCTTTAAGTTTCTCAAGCACTCTTTTTTTTCTGCGCCTGGAAATAGCAAGCAGATTATCCATTAAAATGTCTCTAATTGTAATTGGAATTTAGAATAGATGGTATTACCAAATCAACTGACCGTTCTGAGAATTATACTAACCCCGGTATTCCTCTTTCTTTTCATCTCAGACAACCCGCTGATGAAACAGATGTCGCTTGCCGTCTTTATCATTGCGGCTGTTACCGACTGGTACGACGGCTGGCTTGCCCGCAAGTTTAACTATATAACGAACTGGGGGAAGTTTATGGATCCCCTGGCCGACAAGATTCTGACCTCGACGGCATTCTTTGCTTTTGTATTCCTTGGAGTGCTGGAGATGTGGATGGTTGTGGTTATTGTCTTCCGCGACTTTATGGTCACTTTCCTCAGGCTCTATGCCGATACGAAAGGGGAGTCGATGACGACGAGCTATATGGCAAAATGGAAGACATTCATTCAGATGGCTTTTATATATTACCTTCTGGCAGTATATACGCTTCAGACCGTGGGGTGGATCTATAAAGGCAATGAGCATATATTCAGGATGCTTATGGATCAAAGGCTCATTAATGTCTGCATGCTTATTATAACAATTCTTACCATTTATACAGGTGTTGCATACCTTTTTACAAACAGGAAGCTCCTGGGAAGGTTTTTTTCAGATGAAAAATAATTTTTTTATAAAGCTCTTTGGTTCAGGCTTTTATACCGGCTACATCCCGTTTGCGCCGGGGACCTTCGGAAGCCTGGCTGCACTCATTATTTACTACCTTATCCCGGGCTTTGAGATGCCGTACGTGCTGATCCCGATGATAATTATTTTTGCTTTCATAGGGATTAAGGCCGGCGACAGGTTTGAGGTCATCTACGGGAAAAAGGATCCGTCGCAGTGTACAATTGATGAAGTTGTGGGGATGTGGATTTCATTGCTCTTTGTGCCGAAGACGTTTAATTATGTGATTTTAAGCTTTGTTATTTGGAGAATTTTTGATATAATTAAACCATCCCCGGCCAGAAATGCCGAGAAGCTTCATGGCGGTCTCGGTATTATGCTTGATGATATTATAGCAGCAGTTTATTCTTGTATTCTTGTTCATTTAATTATTTTTCTTTTTTAGCAAAACAGGATAAAACGAGGGGAATTTATGCAGGCTGAAATTATTACCATTGGGGATGAAATCCTCATTGGGCAGACCATAAACACAAATGCCGCATATATAGGGGAAGAACTCACCAAAATTCAGATCGCTGTCTCCAGGACTGTAGTCGTTGGGGACGAGGAATCAGCAATTCTCGGGGAATTTAAGTCAGCATTTGAAAATAACGACATTGTAATTGTTACCGGTGGACTTGGTCCCACGCACGACGATATTACAAAGGAATGCATTGTCAGGTTCTTTAATACAGAGCTTGAAATGAATCCTGATGTACTTGAAGACGTAAAGTCAATTTTTGAAAGGCGCGGGCGCCAGATGGCAAAGATCAATGAGACACAGGCGCTTGTACCCAAAATTGCACGCGTCATCAGAAACACGCGCGGCACGGCTCCCGGTATGTGGATTGAGAAGGACAACAAGGTTTTAATCTCGCTTCCAGGCGTTCCGCACGAGATGAAGGAGATGATAGACAGCGAGGTTATACCCGGAATTTCGAAGATGAACCGCAGAAGCAGCAGCTGCATTAAAATTAAAAACCTTCTTTCAACAGGAATTGCCGAATCCACGCTTTTTGAGCGCCTTGGGGATTTAAATGAGCTTCTGCAGGGAGCAAAACTTGCATTCCTCCCAAGCCAGTTCGGCGTCAGGATGCGCATTACAGCTGAAGATAAGACGGAAGACCTGGCATTAAACAAATTAAGCGAAATAGAACAGAAGATCCGGTCACTTGTAGGGCGTTATATATACGGAATTGAAAATGATACGCTTGAAGAGGTAATCTCACGCCTGCTTTTAGAAAGGGGGCTTACAATAGCAATTGCGGAATCGTGCACCGGGGGCCTTGTAAGCCACAGGGTTACAAACGTCAGCGGTTCAAGCAGCTACTTCGAGCGCGCGGTTATTTCATACAGCAATGCAGCCAAGGTGGAACTTCTTAATGTTAATGAGGATATTATAGCCCAGTACGGGGCTGTAAGCCTGGAAGTTGCGCGCCAGATGGCTGAAGGCATTAAGTCTGTAAGCGGAACTGACATAGGGCTTTCAATAACAGGAATCTTGGGCCCCGGGGGCGCAACGCGTGAAAAGCCGGTCGGCCTGGTTTACATAGGCCTCTGCAATGAGACACTGTGCACAGCCAAGAAATTCCAGTTCAGCGAAGACAGGCTATTAAACAAGGACAGGGCCTCGCAGGCGGCACTTGAAATGTTAAGGCGGCACTTACTCGGGATACCTTACGATGAATAGGCTATTTATAGCATTAAAACTTCCGGAAGACGCAATAAATGAGATCGTCTCCATGAGGGACAGGGTTAATCCCGACCCCGCGTGGATGCACAAATGGGAGGATCGTGGGAAGCTTCATCTGACGCTAAAATTTCTGGGTGACACGGAGGAAGAAAAGGCCGAAAAAGTGATAAAAAGTCTCTCAAAAATCACCTCAAAATATACCAAAATTATGCTCGGGTTCGACCGTTTCGGCTTTTTCATGCCGAGGATCTTTTGGTTTGGATTACGCGCTGAAAACGCACTTTTTGAGCTCGTCAAGGATATAAATAATGACCTGGAATTACTCGGCTTTGAGAAGGAAAACCGGAACTTTAAACCCCATATAACGCTTTTACGTATAAAAGGAAATCTCAGCGAAGAATTTGTCTCGGCATTCAGGAATTTCAGGGTTCCGGAGATGAAATTTTATGCATCTGAAATAGCCCTGATGAGAAGCAAGCTTCTCCCGGGTGGTTCTGTTTATTCGGAAATAGAAAGGTTTAATTTAACATAATCGGAGAAAAAATGGCTAGTGAGAAAGATGAAAAACTAAAGATCCTTGGCGATTCCATTGCTGCTATTGAGAAAGCGCATGGCAAGGGATCCATTATGAAGCTGGGCGACGGGGTTGTAACGCCGGTGGAAGCAATTTCCACGGGGTCAATTTCACTCGATTACGCTCTCGGCATTGGCGGTGTTCCAAGAGGCAGGATAGTTGAGATCTATGGTCCTGAATCATCCGGAAAAACCACCGTATGTCTGCACATAATTGCCGAGGCACAGAAAACCGGCGGCCTGGCTGCGTTCATTGATGCCGAGCATGCACTCGACATACAGTATGCGCAGAAGCTGAACGTTGATATCCAGAACCTGCTTGTTTCGCAGCCGGACTACGGTGAGCAGGCTCTTGATATAGTGGATACTCTGGTCAGAAGCAATGCGCTGGATGTTATTGTGATCGACTCGGTTGCAGCACTCGTTCCGAGGGCTGAAATTGAAGGCGAAATGGGTGACGCTCATATGGCCATGCAGGCACGACTAATGTCGCAGGCATTAAGAAAGCTTACCGGCGCCATTGCAAGGAGCAAGACCTGCGTTATCTTTACAAACCAGTTACGAAGCAAGATAGGCGTCATGTTCGGCAATCCTGAGACAACCACAGGCGGCAACGCTCTGAAGTTCTATGCCTCTGTAAGGCTTGACATCAGAAGAATTTCCGCAATCAAGGAAGGCAACGACGTTGTTGGAAGCCGTACCAAGGTTAAAGTGGTAAAAAGCAAGGTGGCTCCTCCGTTCAAAGAGGTGGAGTTCGACATTATTTACAACGAAGGTATCAGCAAGACCGGTGATGCACTGGATCTGGCAGTAAACTTCGGAATCGTCAAAAAAGGCGGCGCCTGGTTTACTTACGGCGAAGACCGCTTCCAGGGAAGGGAGCAGTTCAGGCAGAAGCTTATTGAGAATCCTGAGCTTTATGAGAAACTTCTAACGGATGTAAAGAAAAAGCTCGGTATGGTTAAGACTGAAGAGCCGGAGGTTCAGGAGGCAGAGCTTGCCGAGGCCGGACCGGTAAAAGAAAGAAAAAGATAAAATAAATAAGGCGGCTTATGCCGCCTTTTTTTTTAGTAAGGGCCGGATTTATGAAGATTGAAAGCGTAGCCAAAATAAAAAATAACGTTAAGATGATTCTCGACAACGGGGCGAAGCTTTTCTTAAGGTACGAGGTGTTCCTGAAGAACGCTCTCAGGAAAGGGGATGATCTTACTGAAGAGGAGATCAGCAAACTAATCAGGCAGAATCAGTTCTACTTCGTAAAGGAATCGGCCTTCAGGTTCTTAGGGCTGAGGATCCACTCAGAAAAGGAGCTCGAGCGGAAGCTATCGGCCAAAAAGTACGACAAGGAGATCATACATTCGGTCATTAAGGAGCTGAAGGATAACCATTACCTGGATGATGAGCAGTTTGCAAGGGAGTTTACAGAAGAGAAAATCAATAAAAAAGCATTCGGACCCAACAAGGTAAAAGCCGAGCTGAAGGCCCGCGGGGTCTCGCAGGAGATCATAAACAGTGTTCTGGAGGTAAAAAGCAGTGAGGTGGACTTTGAAAATGCCGTAATGCTTGCTGAAAAGAAGCTTTCTTCGTTAATGAGCAGGAATCTGGATAAAAAGAAGATCAACCAGAGGCTTTATGCCTATCTTTTGGCGAAAGGTTTCGGTTATGACCTGATCAAGCAGGTTGTGGAAAAGGTTTTTCAGCCAACGGATGAGGAGATGGAATAAGCTTATGGGTAATAATCCTGCATTTCATTTATAAACAAGGTTGCATATCTTTACGTCATTTAATAATTTTATATACTATTTAAAAATTTTTACTGCAAATGGAAAAATTTACCGGCGTTGACTATTTAAATATTGACAGTCTTTATAGTGAAGATGAACTGCTGGTCAGGGACACTGTACGGGAGTTCGTGTCCGGTGAAATAATTCCAGTAATTGAAGAATATAACCGCAAAGGTGAATTCCCGCGGCATCTCATCCCGAAAATGGCTGAACTGGGGCTATTCGGCTCCACACTTCCTCAAAGCTACGGCTGTGCCGAAATGAACAATGTGGCTTACGGCCTTGTAATGCAGGAGCTCGAAAGGGGCGACAGCGGCATAAGGAGCTTTGCATCGGTGCAGAGCGCTCTGGTAATGTATCCAATATTTACCTTTGGAAGCGAGGAGCAGAAATCGCATTGGCTTCCCAGACTTGCCAGCGCAGAGAAAATAGGATGTTTCGGCCTTACGGAGCCCGACTTCGGGTCTAACCCCGGCGGCATGGTAACCAAGGCTGAGAAAGCGGACGGGGGTTACATCTTAAACGGCGCCAAGATGTGGATTACAAACGGCACTATTGCCGACGTGGCAGTTGTCTGGGCCAAGTTAGACGGCGCTGTACATGGTTTTCTTGTTGAAAAAGGGAGCAAGGGCTTCAGCGCTCCTGAAATGAAGGGAAAGCACTCCCTTAGGGCATCAGTTACTTCGGAACTGATTTTCCAGGATGTTTTTGTTCCTGAGGAAATGAAGCTGCCGGATACAAAAGGGCTCAAAAGTGCTTTAATGTGCTTAAACCAGGCCCGCTATGGAATTGCCTGGGGCGTTGTTGGGGCTATGATGGCATGCTACACTGCGGCACTTGATTATGCAAAGTCGAGAGTTCAGTTCAGCAAACCTATTGCAGCCTACCAGATGACGCAGGAAAAGCTGGTTTATATGCTGAGTGAAATTACAAAAGCGCAGCTCTTAAATTACCGTCTGGGGCGCATGAAAGACGAAGGCACGTTAAAACACACACATGTTTCACTTGCCAAGAGAAACAACTGCGAAAAGGCGCTTGAAATTGCGCGCATCTCGAGAGAAATCCTCGGGGCCAACGGCATACTGGATGAGTATCCCGTTATGAGGCATTCTGCAAACCTGGAGTCTGTAAAGACTTACGAGGGAACGCACGAGATGCATACGCTAATTGTGGGGGAAGACATAACCGGGTTACCGGCTTTTGAATAAATAAACTGCAGGTGTCCGCTTGTTTAGGCGGATTTTTTTTATAAAATTGAGGACTATATGAATACAAATAAAGTTATTAATGATGGTTTAACTTTTGATGATATATTACTTATTCCCGCCCAATCATCTGTATTGCCAAGGGAGGTTGATTTAACTGCAAAGCTTACGCCAGAGATAACGCTGAATATACCTTTTCTTTCAGCCGCAATGGATACGGTTACGGAATCTAAAATGGCAATTGCCATGGCCGTACAGGGGGGCATAGGTTTTATACACAAGAACATGACCATTGAACGCCAGGCCGAGGAAATTGACCTCGTTAAGCGCTCAGAAAGCGGAATGATCTTAAAGCCTATTACGCTGGATTCGGAAAAGACTGTTGACGATGCCCTTACGCTCATGAATAAATACCATATCTCAGGTATTCCGATTGTGGACAATGCAGGAAGGCTGATTGGAATTCTGACCAACCGCGACCTCAGGTTCGAGCCCAACGTCAACCTTAAGGTAAGGGACGTAATGACAAAGGAAAACCTTATTACCGCACCGGTTGGGACCGACCTTACAAAAGCCGAAAGAATCCTCCAGCAGTATAAGATTGAAAAGCTTCCGATCGTGGATAAAGACGGTCTCTTAAAGGGGCTCATTACATTCAAGGATATTCAGAAAAAGAAAAAGTATCCTCTTGCCTGCAAGGATGAGCACGGACGCCTTAGAGTCGGCGGCGCCGTAGGCGTAACGCACGACACGATTGAAAGAACAGAGGCTCTCCTCAAGGCCGGAGCCGACGTGGTTGTTGTAGACACAGCGCACGGCCATTCGATAGGAGTTATCAAGACTATAAAAGAGCTGAGAAAAAAATTCAAAGATGCACAGTTTATTGCCGGCAATATCATATCGGCTGAAGCCGCACACGACCTGATTGAAGCAGGCGTCAACGCTGTCAAAGTCGGAATAGGTGCCGGATCCATCTGCACCACGCGCGTAATTGCAGGCGTAGGCGTACCGCAGATTTCGGCCGTTATGAATGTTTTCAAAGAGACCGGGAAAAGGGGAATTCCGCTTATTGCCGACGGCGGCATTAAGCAGACCGGCGACGTTCCAAAGGCTATTGCCGCAGGAGCGGATACAGTTATGATAGGCGGCATGTTTGCCGGGGTTGATGAAACTCCGGGCGATACGGTTTTGTTTGAAGGAAGAAGCTTCAAAGTTTACAGGGGGATGGGTTCACTTGGAGCTATGAAAAAGGGGAGCAGCGACCGTTACTTCCAGGATATGGAAGAGGACATAAAGAAGCTGGTGCCCGAGGGTGTTGAAGGCAGGGTACCTTTCAAGGGACCTCTTTCAGAAACCATTTATCAGTTTATCGGGGGGCTTAGGGCCGCAATGGGCTACTGCGGTACAAAGAATATTGAAGAGATGAAGGAAAAAGCCCAGTTTATGAAGATGTCACTTGCGGGCCTGAGAGAAAGCCATCCCCACGACGTTATAATTACAGATGAAGCTCCGAATTATCATTCATGATCAATGTGACAATGCAAGGATTATTATAAAAGGGCAGGCTTTCAAAAACAGAATTTACAGGTGAAAATGTTCAAAGTACTCGTTATTGCATATTATTTCCCTCCCATGGGCTTAAGCGGTGTCCAGAGGACTCTTAAGTTCGTAAAGTACATGAAAAAGTACAACTGGGAGCCTACAGTTCTTACAACCGGAAGTACCGGTTACTTCGCCCACGACATGTCGCTTATGAAAGAGTGCGAGAATGCCGGAATAAGGGTGGTGCGTACCGAAGGGCTGGATCCCTATTCGATGCTTTCAAAGCGCAGGACCATGAAACTGCCTCCGGAATGGTTAAGAAAGTTCTTAAGCCGTGTGAGCAAGACTTTTTTTATACCCGACAACAAGATCTTCTGGTCGAAGAAAGCCTACACGGTTGCAAAAGAACTCCTGGAAAAAGAAAAGTTCGACATCATTTTTGTTACAATCCCTCCTTTCTCGGCCTTCAGCATGGCATCGCGTCTGAGCAAGGAATTTGACATATCACTTTTTGTGGACTACAGGGATCTCTGGACAGGGAACCAGTTCGAGTTCAATCTGACGCCCATTCACAAGTATATTCATAAGAAGATGGAATACAAGGCGCTTAAGATTGCAGATAAGGTAATTGCGGTAAACAGGAAGGTAAAGGAAAAGCTCCTTAATACTTTTCCTTTCCTCACCTTTGAGGACGTAATCATTCTGCCTCACGGCTATGACGAAGAGGACTTCCTGGACGTAAAGCCGGTTCCAAAGGAAAATACCAAACTTCGCCTTACGCACGCGGGCATATTCTATGAATATATAACGCCCAAATACCTCCTGAAGGCTTTTAAGGAGCTTTCAAAGGAAAGGCCAGACATTGCACAGAATATTGAACTCGTTTTCTTAGGGCACCTGAGGAAGGAAAATGTAAACCTTATAAACAAGCTGGGGCTTCAGCAGTACGTTAAAAACCTGGGGTACCTGGATCACAGGGAAACGATTAGAAGAATTGTTTCAAGCGATGTTCTCTGGCTTATGGTCGGCAAAAAGAACAGTGCAGACGCCCATACGCCGGGAAAACTCTTTGAGTATTTCGGGACGCGCAAGCCCGTTCTGGCATGCCTGCCTGAAGGCGCGGCAAAGATGGCGGCCCAGGAATACGGCGCTGCCTTTATAACTGAACCGGATAACATTGAGCAGATAAAGCAGGCATTGCTCAGGATACATACCCTTTATAGAGCCGGGCAGCTTCCCAAACCGAATGAAGATTTCATACAGAAGCACAGGCGCGAGCTGTTTACAGAACAGCTGACTAAAAGTTTTCAATTTTACTTAAGAGCGTTATAATGAATGTTGTTGTCATAGGCTCCGGAGGCAGGGAGCATGCACTTGCCTATAAAATTAAGGAAAGCAAAGAACTTGGCCGTTTATATATAATTCCGGGAAATCCCGGTACAGAGGCCCTGGGAGAAAACGTTCCGCTTAGTGCCTCCTCGCAGGATGAAATACTGCAGTTCTGTAAGGCAAACAGTATTGACCTGGTGGTTGTGGGAGCTGAAGTGCCTCTTATTGAAGGGCTTGCCGACAAGTTACGGAAAGAGGGCGTTAAGGTTTTCGGTCCCGACAGCAGGGCTGCTGAAATTGAAGGGGATAAGGCATTTGCCAAGAACTTCATGAAGAAGTATTCTATTCCGACCGCAGATTTTGTTGTCTTCGATAAAAAAGACTATGAGGACGCCAAAGGCTACCTGGGCAAAGCAAAATTTCCTGTAGTTGTTAAAGCCTGCGGGCTTGCAGCCGGAAAGGGGGTTTTAATCTGCAATAGCCCTGAGGAAGCCGAAACGGCGCTGAAAGAATGCTTTGAAACGAGCTCTTTCGGTTCTGCCGGCGACAGGATTGTAATTGAAGAATTCATGACCGGGCAGGAAGCTTCGGTTTTTGCCATAACCGACGGGGAGAATTTCCTCTGCCTTCCAGCGGCACAGGACCATAAAAGGATCGGGGACAACGATACCGGCAAAAACACCGGCGGCATGGGTGCATATGCGCCTGCGCCTGTTGTAACGCCTGAGATTCAGAAGGAAGTTGAAACAAAAATTGTTGAACCCGTCTTAAAAGGGATGCAAAAAGAAGGGCGCACTTTCTCAGGGTGTCTTTACTGCGGGCTTATGCTGACAAGTGAGGGCCCAAAGGTTGTAGAGTTTAACTGCCGCTTTGGTGACCCTGAAACACAGGCCGTGCTTCCTGTACTTGAAGGCGATTTCTTAAGACTCCTTTATTCATCCGCAGCAGGTGAACTGGATAAAAATGCCGTAAAGTACTCGGGCGGTGCTGCCGTATGCGTAATTGCAGCATCAAAGGGATACCCTGAAGGCTTCCAGAAGGGTTTTGAAATCTCGGGGCTTTCCTACAAGGAAGATGGAGTTATTATTTTCCATGCCGGGACTAAAAAAGACGGCGGTAAAATTGTAACAAACGGCGGCAGGGTCTTAGGCGTAACGGCAGTGCTGGAGAAAAATGATCTTCAGGCATGCAAGGAAAAAGCTTATAAGGCGCTTAAGAATATCCGTTTTGACAATATCTACTACAGGACGGATATTTCAGATAGGGGGATTAAGCAGAAGGCTTAAGGCCCCAAAATAAAACATGTTTTTAAGAGGGACAAAGGGCTCCAGGAGAGTTTTCATTGTCCCTTTTTTTATTTCTTCACGGCACATCGGAAATTAAAACACCTCCGGGAACCCGCCAAATATAGAAATTTATTCAGATTCTGTTTAAGTTTGACTCCGGCACAAAATTGAAATTTTTTTCGAGATATTGAAAATGAAATTACGTTTAATAGAATCAGCTTTTCTCCTCCTTTTTATTTTCTCGTCAGCGGCTTTTGCGCAGTCTGCCTTAAATGTAAAAGACAGCCTTGGCAATTCACTGCTCTTTATAAGGAGTGACGGGAACATCGGCCTTGGGTCCATGAATCCGCTTGTAAGGCTTCAGGTGATGGGGGATGTCCGGTCTTCAGTTTTGTCGGGCCGGGGTTCAAGGCTTCTTTTTGCAGACGACAGGGGTACCATTTTTGCCCGCGGAACGCTCCCAAAGCCGGGCTGGTCGCTTACAGGGAATCTCGGCATTAATCCCGACAGCAATTTCATTGGGACTCTGGATGAAAGAGCGCTCATCTTCAGGACCGGGGGGAATGCTCATGAAAATGAGAGGATGAGGATTCTGCCTGAAGGGGGTATTACTGTAAACTCAGCGGGCTTCAGGGCCGGGGATCTTTTTGCCGTTTACGGCAGGGGTTATTCGGGTGCAATTAACACAACCGAAGGCATGGCAGACTATCCTGTTAACGGCTACAGCACGGGAGGTTTTTCAGGCGTTTACGGCGAAAATACGGATAACGGCGACGGGGTGCTGGGCGTTAATACCTCGTCAGGCGCCGGGGTGTTCGGGCAGAACACGTCAGTGGGTTCAGGCCTGAAGGGTGCCTCACTTAAGGGTTTCGGCGCTGCAGGTTTAACCGGAAGCCGGGGTGCAGCGGGTGTGATGGGCCGGAATAAGGATTCCCTGGGAACAGGCATAATAGCCTTGGGAAGCGGCCTTAATACCGCACTTCTCATTGAAGGAGGCTCGGGCATAAGCTCAGCCGGAAAGTCCATTGGGTTATTTTCTACGGCAACAGATTCCATCTCGGGGACAGGCATTTTGGCTGGCGGAAACAGCCTGGACACTCTTACCATGCCATTAAAGGGCGCCGGTGTTACCGGAAACGGCAGGTATTTCGGCGTTACAGGCTTTGCCCACAGTGATACCTCAAAAAAGGAGAAGTGGGGGGGATATTTTGAAGCTTCCGGCGCGCCGGACTCATATGCCTTTACAGGCGGCAGTTTCGGGAAAACAGGTTACGGAATACTTTCTTCAGGGACAAATGCCGTTATGGTTAAAGACGGAAAGGGGGAGCATAGGGTAATGTTTAATCCGGCCAGTCCTGAAGTTGTGCTTGAAGACTACGGGACGGGGCAGCTTGAAAGGGGATTTTCGCACGTCAGCCTTGACTCTTTATTCTCAAGAGCGATAACGGTTGATGATGTAAACCCGGTTAAAGTCTTTGTGCAGGTGGAAGGCGACTGCAACGGGGTATTTGTAACTAACAAGACAAAAGAGGGATTTGACGTCAGGGAGTTAAAAGGCGGAAGAAGCCACGTTTACTTTTCCTGGCACGTAGTTGCAACGAGGGGAAATTCAATTAGTCCGGATGGAAAAGTGGAGGATTTTTCGAGCCTCCGTTTCCCGAAGGGGCCGGGGAAGCCTGAAGTAAAGGTATTGAAGACATCCATAACCGGGGCAGGCAGCGAGCAGGTTTTGGATAAAAATAAAAAGCACCCTTCAGAATACAAAAAGCAGGGCGGAAAGAAGAAAAGAAAATAACAAGTTCCCATCCGGGCTACTTCAGCAAGAGCATCTTTTTTATCTGTGTGAAGTTTCCTGCCGAAAGCTTGTAGATGTAGGTCCCGCTGGCCAGGTTCGAGGCGTCAAAGTTAAATGTGTAGTGCCCGGCTGACTTGAATTCATTTACAGGCTGCGAAATTAACTGTCCCTGAATGTTAAAAATTGAGAGCGTAACCTGTGCGTCTTCAGGAATTGTGTAATTAATTGCCGTCATGCTGTTAAAAGGGTTGGGATAATTCTGCCCCAGGTCCCCCAGGACCGGGCGTTTGATTTCAACGGTTAAAGGATCGCTGTACTTCAGCGTGCCGTCTGTTCCGATCATCTTAAGCCTGTAGGCATAAAAGCCGGGATTTAATCCGTTATCGATAAAGGAATATTCCTGCTGTGAATTGCAGTATCCGAAGGCGTCAACCTCGCCGACTTTCTGCCAATTGAAGCTGCGGGAAGACTCGCTAAAAAGCGCCGAGCGTTCAATGTCGAAAGATTTGCTGTTGATTTCCGTTTGCGTTTCCCAAAGGAGCGTAACGTGGCTGCTTGTTGCGGCAAACGTAAAGCCTGAGAGGTCAACCGGAAGCGGGGGCACTTTGCCAGCGGACCAGTCGGCTGAAAAATTTGTAACGCCTGCAATGCTGATTGAATGTTTCTTCAGGTCAATCTTGCTTTCGGGGAAATTCCATTTTCCCGTAAACACGCCGAGATTATATTCTTCCTCATCTCCTACGACGTCGTGAGGCTGGTACTGGAAGGTCAAATCCACCTTTGAGATCCCATCTGAATCAATTGTCCAGTACCTTTTAAGGTTCATCTTCCCGATTGCATTAGGGTGTGTGCCCTGGAATTCCTTGACTGTAATGCTGCCTGAACCTTCCTGTGCCTTTATAGTTACAGGGGCATAGCCTCCAGCCTCAGTTCCAAGTTCAAAAGTTTTAGAGGCGGAATTTGAGAACCCCTTTTTAAGCGTTCCGATCACATAGCCGTTTGAGCGCAAAAGTTTTGAATTCGGCGCAAGAGCAAGCGTGTAAAAGCCCGTGTTGATCCTGGAAGAGTTTAAGGAAAGATTTCCCGTAAGTAAGAGGTCCCCCTTTAGTGTGATGAGTTCCGCCTTGTTGTTAATTTCCAGGTTATGGAACTGCGCATCCGAGGGGTCTGAGATTGTCTGCGGGGCAGTGCCTGAAAGCGTTACCGTGCTGCGGCCGGGGATAAAAGTGCCCTTATTGATCCAGTTTCCGCTTACTTCAATGTCGATTTTATTCTGGACTTCCAGCGAACAGCCGGAGGAGATTTCAATACTGCCCTGGGCAAAAGTATACTTTGAAGTGATACCAAATAGAAAAATCAGAGTAATTAAATATTTTCTCATCGCTAGACAAATATTCAAGTAAAAATCCGGGATATTAAACGTCAACTGGACAAAAATATTTAATTATGACGATATATGCAAAACAAAGCCCCGGATCAGCCCGGAGGCCAGTGCATTTTGCGGCCGCCCAAGAGGTGCAGGTGCAGGTGGTGGACATCCTGTCCGCTGTCTGGTCCGGAGTTAATAACCACGCGAAAGCCGTTTTCAGAGATGCCTTCGGCTCTTGCAATTTCATTTACGGCGTCAAAGAGTTTGCCTAAGAGTTCTGCGTGCTCACTACCTTTGATCTGCGTGGTATTTTCAATTACCCCTGTTTTGGGAATGACCAGAATGTGAACGGGAGCCTGAGGATTAATATCCCTGAATGCAAGTACATCATCGTTTTCATAGACGATTTTTGCGGGGATTTCCTTACGGATTATTTTCGAAAAAATAGTCTCGGCCATTATTCTCTCCCTTTTTCTATGTCGTACTTTTTCATTTTTGCGTAAAGGTGGCTTCTTTGAATATCGAGCAGTTCAGCCGTCTTGCTGATATTCCAGTCGTTTGCCTCCAGCTGCCTTAATATGAAAGCGCGTTCGGCTTTTTCCTTGAAGTCCTGGAAGGAATTATTAATATTCATTATGTCATCCATGCCTGAAGGGGAGGGAGGGACTATCTTAAAGACGTCCTTATCGTTAATTTCCTTCTGCGGCATCATGATAATAATTCTTTCAACTATATTTCTTAACTCGCGTACGTTGCCCGTCCACTCAAAGCTCTGCAGGGCCTTAATTGCGGCTTGTGTAAACTTAACGGGCGGTATTTTATATTTATTTGAGATCTCACTTGCAAAGTGTTCAACCAGGAGCGGAATGTCCTCAACCCTGTCCTTAAGCGGGGGGACGATAATAGGTATAACGTTCAGGCGGTGAAAAAGGTCCTCCCTGAAATTCCCTTTTTCAATTTCCTCCTTCAGGTTTTTATTTGTTGCGGAGATTATCCTAACGTCGACGTCAATTTTCCTGTTTCCGCCCACGCGTTCAATCTTCCCGTCCTCAATTGCCCTTAGGACCTTAGCCTGAGCCTGCAGGCTCATATCCCCGATTTCGTCCAGGAAAAGGGTGCCTTTATTTGCAAGTTCAAACTTTCCAATTCTCTGCTGGAAGGCTCCGGTAAAAGAGCCCTTTTCATGGCCGAAGAGTTCACTTTCTATCAGTTCATTAGGTATAGCGGCGCAGTTGACCTCAACAAAGTTCAGAGAGGCGCGCTGGCTCTGGCGGTGAATTTCGCGGGCGACCAGTTCCTTGCCGGTGCCGTTTCCGCCTGTAATTAAAACTCTTACGTCCGTCTGTGCCACTCTTGAAATAACCTGCAGCACATTTTGTATGGCAGGGCTTCTGCCAATAATAACGCTGCTTTCGTTTAATGTTTTCTTAAGCTCCTTATTTTCCTTGACCAGTTTAACCTGGCTTAAGGCGTTGCGTATGCTTAAGAGGAGTTTATCGCGGTCAATAGGCTTTTCAAGAAAGTCGAAGGCCCCGAGCTTGGTTGCCTTTACGGCGTTCTCCAGGCTGCTGAAAGCAGAAATTACAATTACATTTATGTCAAGGTTTAGTTCTTTCAGTTTATTGAGGACTTCAAAGCCGTTCATATCGGGCATCTGTATGTCCAGCAGGGCGACGTCAAAGTTTCCCGAGGTCAGTTTTTCCACGCCTTTAATGGCTTCGGTGGAGTAGTCTACCTCGTAGTCCTCGTACTCGAGGATCATTTTAATGCTTTCGCAAATTTCCTTTTCGTCATCAATCACTAAGACAGAGTTCATAGATTATATCTGAAATATATTAAAGGATACGTTAGAAGGACTTCAGAAGGAAGCACCTCTTTGTTATTTTTAAGAGTCTTGCCGAAGATTTCCCCCAGCTCATCAGCTGCCAGATCTCTGGGGTCAGCGGAGGACTGGATATAGAATTTTTCTTCGAATTCTTCTACAAAAATGCCAATTATTTTTGTAAAATCAAAGATTCCGGAACCATAGGCAAGATAAGCACTTCCGAAAAAATGAGCCAGCTTGTCCCTGTCGCCTCCATCTTCCTCTGGCGAGTTATAGAAAAGCTCACGCGGAAGGTTATGGTTCTTGAGGCGGAAGATGCTGTCTCCCGGGGCATAGAAAGGGACGTTTATATGAAGTTTAATTAAAGGCAGCACAACAGGCACATATTTGTACGGCACGGTTGCAAAAGTAAGTGAAAGCAGTGCCCTGGACATGTCGCCCTCGTAGAGCCTGAGGGCGTGATGGTATAATGTATCTGTCAGCTCCAGGCTTCCGGCCCTTTTCTGCAGGCTTTGGAAATAGTCTGATGCAATAAACTTTGAGAGTGAATCCACTGTTCCTCCGAGCCTTGTTACCTGGCAGTGGAGTCTTCCGGGCGAAAGCATGAGGGCCAAAATTGGCACCGGTAAAAGTTTAAGCATATGTAAAAAGCGTTTCAGCATTACTAGGTTTGTATTACACCCGGGTTAAATTCTGGAATTTCATTGTTATTATTTGCCACTTCAATTGCCATTGCAATATAGTCTCTTGTTTCAACAGGGTCAATAACCTCATCTACCCAGAGCCGGGCCGCGGCATATGAAGGAATGCTTTTCTCCTCGTAAGAGCTTTCGATCTCCCTGAGGAGTTTTTCAGATTCCTCCCTCGTGATCTTTTTACCTTCCTTTTCCAGCTGTTTCATTCTGATTCCAAGGAGCGTATTACTGGCCGTCTGGCCTCCCATTACGGCAATCCTGGCATTCGGATATGCAAATATAAACCTTGGATCGTATGCTTTTCCACACATTGCGTAATTTCCTGCTCCAAAACTGTTACCGATAATGATTGTAATTTTAGGCACCACGGAATTGGCAACGGCATTAACCATTTTGGCCCCGTCCTTAATAATGCCCCCGTGTTCGGCGCGGCTTCCTACCATAAAGCCTGTTACGTCCTGCAGGAAGACGAGCGGGATCCTCCTCTGGTTGCAGTTCATGATAAAGCGCGCAGCCTTATCGGCGCTGTCGGAATAGATTACGCCTCCGATCTGCATTTCACCTTTTTCTGTTTTAATGATATTTCTCTGGTTGGCCACAATGCCTACGGCCCAGCCGTCAATTCTGGCGTAGGCTGTAATAACAGACTTGCCGTAGCCCGCCTTATATTCATCAATTTCCGAATTATCTACAATGCGGGCAATTATCTCGTACATATTATACGTCTTCAGAGGGTCTTCGGGCAGGATGCCGTAGATTTCCTTAGGGCTGAACCTGGGGGGTGCGGATTCCAATCTGTTAAAGCCTGCACGGGGCATTTCGCCGAACTTCCCGGCAAGGCTTCTTATCTGTTCCAGGCACTCGGTGTCGCTTTTCATAACGTAGTCCGTAACACCTGAAACGTTCGACTGAACAAGAGCGCCTCCAAGGTGTTCGTTGTCTATATCCTCTCCAATAGCCGCCTTAACAAGGTGAGAGCCTGCAAGGAATACGGAGCCTTCGCCTTCTACAATGAGAGCCTCATCGCTCATTATAGGAAGGTAGGCGCCTCCTGCAACGCACGGGCCCATAATGGCCGCTATCTGCGGGATGCCCATGGAAGACATTCTGGCGTTATTCCTGAATATGCGCCCAAAGTGTTCCTTATCGGGGAATATATCCTCCTGGAGGGGGAGGAATACCCCGGCGCTGTCGACCAGGTAGACAATAGGCAGGCGGTTATCCATGCTGATTTCCTGTGCCCTCAGGTTTTTCTTGGCTGTTATAGGGAACCAGGCTCCTGCTTTAACTGTAGCGTCGTTTGCCACAATCATAAAGTATTTGCCGTTTATTCTGCCCAGTCCCATAACGGTACCGGCGCTCGGGGCACCGCCATACTCTTCATACATGCCGTGGGCGGTAAGTGTTCCTATTTCAAAGAACCTGGTGCCCTTGTCAATGAGTGAAGTAATTCTTTCTCTTGCGGTAAGTTTTCCTTTGGCTTTGTGGGCTTCAACTGCTTTTTTCCCGCCCCCTAGTTTTGCTTTATCTTTTTCGGCATTAAGTTTTCTTACGAGGTTTTTGTAATGATCGTCCCTTTTCAAGAATGATTCATCACTAGCTGCAGGATTGCCTATTTTTTTCATTATAGCCTTTCTTTCTTTTCTTAAACCCGGGTTAAACTAAGAATTTTACAAAGTTTACTCTTGCAGAAAACTTTTTGCTATAAGCATTCGCTGAACCTCGGAGGTGCCTTCGCCTATTGTTAAAAGCTTGACATCCCTGTAAAGCTTTTCCACGGGATAATCCTTAACAAAGCCGTAGCCCCCAAGGATCTGCACCGCCTCGTTTGCCGCGCGTGTTGCAATTTCGCTTGCAAATAGTTTGGCCATTGAGGCTTCGCGGGAAATCTTTTCCCCTTTGTCCTTCTTTACCGCCGCGCGGTAGGTCAGGAGCCTTGCCGAGGCGATGTCTGTTGCCATCTCGGCAAGCTTGAACTGTATGGCCTGAAATTCAGACAGGTGTTTCCCGAACTGCTTTCTCTGCTTTGAATAGCCGAGTGCCGCCTCAAGGCAGCCTTCTGCAAGCCCGAGGCTTAAGGCTGCAATTGAGATCCTTCCGCCTTCAAGTATTTTGAGTGCCTGAATGAGGCCTTCGCCTTCTTCACCTATAAGGTTTTCTTTGGGTACCCGGCAGTTATCGAACAATAGCTGTGTGGTTTCGCTTGCACGCATGCCGAGCTTGTTTTCTTTCTTTCCGACAGAAAACCCTTCAAAGCCCTTTTCCAGAATAAAAGCCGATATCCCTTTTTTCCCCTTTGACTTATCAGTTACAGCCATTACAACGGCAGTTTTGCCCACGCCGCCGTTGGTAATAAAATTCTTTGTCCCGTCAAGGACGTAAAATCCGTCTTCTTTCCGTGCCGTAGTCTGCATTCCTGCGGCATCGCTTCCCGAGGCGGGTTCTGTAAGCCCCCAGGCACCGAGCTTTCTGCCCTGTGCAAGTTCGGGCAGGTATTTTTCCTTCTGTTCTTTATTCGCGAATAGATTAATGTGATTGGTGCAGAGCCCGTTATGTGCCGCAACGGAAAGTGCAATTGAAGGATCGATTCTTGCAATTTCCTCTACAACGATTGCGTATTCAATATACCCCAGGCCCGCACCCCCGTCTTCCTCGGGGACGAGAATGCCGAGGAAGCCCATTTCACCCAGCTCGTCAAAGATTTCTTTTGCGTGTTCCTGGCTTTCATCGTACTTCATTACAACAGGCTTTATGTTATTTTCGGCAAACTGCCGTATCGTGTCTCGTATGGCAAGTTGCTCTTCGGTTAGTTCAAAGGTAAAAGGAGTGTTGTTTCCGGCCATAAAATAGTTTTCCTCTATTTTTTGTTGGTTTATCCTTTGTGAGCAGTTTTCAGCTAAAGGTGTGATTTATATAAAATATAAATAAGCAGGTGATAAAACAAATACAGGCAAGAGGCGAGGGTGATTGCACGTGTGCCCGGGATTTTGAAGTCCCGGGCTATAAGAAAAAAAAAATCTATTCAAATTCGTTTTTGTAGTGTTCTATTATGTCTTCGGCCAGGTGGTAGGGGGATATGCGTCCCAGTACAACCTTTTCAAGAGAGTTGTTGAGCGAGGATTCCCTTTCTTTTGTCCAGATTTCGGAGCGGATCTGGCTTTCGACGATCTCCTTGATCCTGATCTTTGAATTCAGTTCTCTTTTCCTCTGGAATGAGCCGTCATTTACAAGGTGGTCCTTATGGGCTTCAATTTCGCGGGCAATGTCCTCAATGCCTGAGTTTTCAGTTGCAACCGATTTAACGATCCTGGGAAGCCATGTGGTTTCATCGTGGCTTTTCATCATGAGCATTGTCTGGAGTGCGATTATAGCGCTGTCGGCACCGGGGCGGTCGCTTTTATTCATGACAAAGAGGTCTGCAATTTCCATAAGTCCTGCCTTCATTGCCTGTATGGAGTCACCCGATTCCGGCACAAGCACGACGAGCGTGGTGTCCGCAGTTCTGGCGATATCAAGTTCAGACTGGCCCACGCCGACGGTTTCAAAAAGTATAATGTCGTAGCCTGCAGCATCCAGCACGTCGGCGGCATCGGTTGTAGTCTTGCTCAGGCCGCCGAGACTTCCGCGGGTTGCCATGCTTCTTATGAAGACCCCCTCGTCGCTTCCAATTTCGCTCATGCGCACGCGGTCGCCCAGAAGAGCGCCTCCTGTAAACGGGCTCGTGGGATCAACTGCAATAACGGCAACGGTCTTGCCCTGGTTCCTGTAGAATTTTGTGAGCTGGTTTGTAAGAGTGCTTTTGCCTGCTCCCGGAGGCCCGGTAATACCTATTCTGTAGGCCCTTCCTGTTTTGGAGTATATAGATTTCAGGAGCTCTTTGGCTCGGGAGTTACCGTGTTCCACAATTGAGATTGAGCGTGAAACCGTTCTTTTATCTCCCTTAAGCAGTTTATCTATGAATGAATTATCCGAGAAAGAATTTTCTGACATACTGATGAAAAAGTTTTTCGTTTGATGAATTAGTTAAAAAGACTATTTGTAGAGATTGTACCTGAAAATATATTCTTTTATCTCCTTAGGTACAAGAAAATCGATTGGCAAATTTTGCCTTACCCTCTGGCGTATATTTGTGGCCTTGATGTCTATAAAAGGAGTTTTTACGAATTCCGCAGCCTCGTAATAGCGGTCTATTGGGATCTCCCTCGGACTGGACTCTCGTTCCATTACAACCAGCTGTGCAATTTTAATGAGCTCATCGGGTTCCTTCCAGGTATAGAATTTTTCCAGGTTGTCCATCCCTATTATGAGCTCCATTTCGGGGTAATCTTTTTTCAGCTCTCTTAAGGTGTCAATTGTATATGAGACGCCTCCGCGTTCAACTTCAATGGGGGAGCATGTGAAGTAGGGGACATCCTTAATTGCGAGGTTAACCATGTTAAGCCTGTGCAGGCCTGAAGAGTTACCGCCATCGGTCTTATGAGGGGATATGTAGCACGGGATAAAGATAATCCTCTCCAGATTCCTGATTTCCATCAGGGCCTGTGCCGTTATAAGGTGCCCGTGGTGTATAGGGTCAAATGTGCCTCCCAGGATTCCGACTTTTTTCAATTTCTACAGAAGCTCCTTATACTCAATAAAAAGATAAGTGAACTTCTCATGGATTTCGTAGCTGCAGAATTCTATGCTCTCGCGTGTGGAAAGAACCTTGTAGAGTTTCCTGAAGTCATCCAGATTTTCAACTGTATTAAAGCCTTCAACGATAAAAAGGAAGTTATCCAGGCGGTTAACGTAGTGCAGAAAGTCGTCATACTTCAGAAAGCAGGAGGTAAGCCCGTCGAACATCCTGTCCTCGAAATAATTCATCCCTATAAGAGCGACCCTCTGGCAGGAGGTCCTTCCTATAAGGAAGTTTCGGTCCTCGTGATTTAAGAGGTTAAAATAACTATCTATTTTCTGTGGTGTTATGCCGATAGTATGCGAAAAGAGAATGAGTATATTGGTTGAATCCTGGTTAATTTTACGGGAGATATATCCTGTAATATTTCCCCAGCCTTCAGAGCAATTGATGAACTGTTTTTTAATCCCTTCGTCGTTAAATTCCTCCGGCAGGCACTCGCGGTCCTTTTCATCGAGGAAATAGACAATTTCATATCCATTACCGGATTTTGAAAGCATATCCTTATAGTTAAGGTAAAGTGTCGACTGCAGCAGGGCTGAATCGCCCGGCGTCAGGTTCTCAAAGGGCTGAACTTCCGCCGCGTTAAAGACAGGGCCGGAAGGGACGATGAAAATGTAACATTTGGGCATAAGAAGTAAATTAAAAATTAAAAATAAAAATTAAAAAAGCAGAGAACAAAGACAGTTAAAATTAACCGGAAGCTAATTAAACTGCGAATTAAGGAGCAAATTGCGGATATGACTCCTGTAGAGTTCAACTTCCGCGGCATAAAATTCCTTTTCTTTGCCTGAAGTCTGCCTGAACTGCATTTTTCTAAATGCAAGCCTTATCAGGGCCTTAACGTAATCCTTTCTGATAGCCTCATCAATCCAGCCTTTTGCATACCTGTCCTTTGAAGCAACTATCATCAAATGGTCTTCCGGGACCAGATTTGACCTCACCTCTTCATCAAGCTCTTTAAGTATTATTCTCCTTTCGTTATATATTGACACCAGAAACACTGTTATAAAGGCTGTAACTGCAAACATAATAAATAAAACACCTAATAATAAAGTAATTCTGAAGCTGACGGTAAAATTCCATATAAAATGGACTGTTACAGCTATAAAAAAGCCCATCATTGGGGCAAAAACTTTAGTCCATGACTTCCCGAATTTGGCAATAGCCAGGAATGAGCCGAGCGAAGCAGTTGAGACACAGTGCATAACGGCTGAAAATGAGGTGCGGACAAAGACTAAAAGGAGCCACGACTCGAGGCTGCTGCCATAAGTAATAAAATAAAGAAAGTTCTCTGTCATGCCAAATCCCAGTCCGATTGCGCCTCCATAGACGAGGCCGTCGGTAATGTTGTCGAAAACACGGCTGCGCGCAAGAATTATCAAAAAAAGGCCTTTTGTGGATTCTTCTATCACCGGGGCAAAAACAAGGGGTCCCAGGAGCCTGTCGGCGTTTGAGCTTCTGAAGATAAGGTGAGCCCCTTCGCTTAAGATCCAGCTTGCCAGTGAAGCCAGTACAATGGCTCCTGCTGCCCCCCAGATAAAACTGGCTAAGACATACTTAAACGGCTCACGTTCATACTTATCCAGGCGCCAGAGTACAAGCATGTACAAAATCATGGGGATGGCGGCTGCAAGAGCAGAAATAAAGATCATATCTGTCCCTTTTTCAATTATCCTTTTCCAGCCCGGAGCCTGAAAGCCTGCAAGGCCGGAATTACTTTTCTTTTATCCAAATCAGAAGCTCTTTTAGTGATGGACGCTTTCCGTAGGAGAGAATTCCTATCCTGAAGATCCTCGAAGTAATTATTATTGTAAGATAAATCGAAAATATAAGAATAAGAGTACTAAGAATTATCTCCCAGACCGGGGGCGTCATTACTTTAATCCTTAAAAGCATTATTGGCGGCGAGGTAAAGGGAATAAGCGACAGTATCCTGACCAGAAGTATGTCGGGCGACTGAATGACTTTTAAGGAAATGACCAGGGGCAGTATTAAGACTATGCTGAGGTATCCTGTAAAGTGCTGCGCTTCCTGCTCGGTTGTAACCACGGAGCCGACGCCGACAAAAATAGCCGTATAAAAAAGATATCCCAGCACAAAATAGAGCATTGAGAGCCCAATGTCGTTAAAGATCTCAAGCGGTATATAATTGCCGCCTAAAAGGGCAAGGGCAATTACGGCCCAGACAAATATCTGGAAAAGCCCCAGCATTCCAAGACCCAGAATTTTGCCCGTCAGTAGTTCATCGGGTGTGCAGCTGGAAAGGAGTATTTCCATTATCCTGTTGGACTTTTCCTCCACGACGCTCCTTATTAAAAGTCCGCCCGAGAACATTATCATCATAAAAAGGAGCATTAGGAAAATTACAGAAGAGAAATATATCATCTCAGGGCTTGTCTGACGCCCGTTTGAGGAGTGGTCAATTTTTTCTGCTTTAAGCTGCACGTTAGTCATCAGGCGGCTGATTACAGATGGATCAAACCCGTGGCTCAAGAGCCTTTTTGAGGTGTAGACGTTGTTGAATATCTTCTCAAAGCGCGGCAGGTCATTAAAGTTTCCGAAGTTCCTGTTCCGGTAACTTACACTTACGCTGTCGCCATCATTGGCTTCAACCATTATATAGCCGTCCACATTTCCTTCTGTGACAAGCTTATCGGCAAACTGCCTCATCTCCTCAGGGGATTTGCCCTGGTAATAAAGATTAATTACAATGTAGTTCGGCTGTCCGTCCGGAAACTTAAAGTCATTCAGCTGCCTTATGATCCCTTTGGAGTACTGGCCCGTAAGATCCAGCACGCCGATGGGGCGGGTGGAATCCTCCCTGGTATCAACCAGCATTGAAGGTACGATGCTGATTGCAATAATTATAAGGGGGAAGACGATCATGAATACAAGAAATGCCCTTGTCTTAATCTTTTCCATAAACTCGAAGAGGGCAATTTTCATTATTTTTTTCATTTTATACCAGGGCTTTAGCTTTTAATAGATTGAAGGAATATCTTGTTAAGTGTCGGCTCGACCTCAGAAAAGTGTGTTACCCTGACTTTATCTACTGCACACCTTAAGAATTCATAAGGTGTGGTGCTGCCTGTCAGTTTTACTTCGGCTGAATTTCCGTTTTCTTGTATAATTTCGATCATGGGTATTGCCTTAAGGGCCGAAGCCCCGCCCAGGAACTCAATTCTGTAAAGGCCGCTTCCGAAGTTCCGTTTTATATCGCTAAGAGATCCGCTTAAGACCTCGCGCCCTTTATTAATAAGGAATATGCCCGAGCACAGGTTTTCAGCCACCTCCATCTGGTGCGTGGAAAGAAGTATGAGCTTTTCTTTTCCGACCAGTTCCGAGAGTATATCCTTTACCATCTGCTGGTTTATAGGGTCGAAGCCCGAGAAAGGCTCGTCGAGAATTAAAACCTCGGGGTCGTGAATAACAGCCGTAATGAACTGGATTTTCTGCTGGTTGCCCTTTGAGAGCTCCTCAATCCTGCGCGCTGAATATTCTTCAATATCCATGCGCCTCAGCCACGATAAAGCTTCCCGGAGGGCTTTAGGCTTTGGCATTCCCTTAAGTTCACCAAAGTAGCGAAGGACGTCTATAACCCTGCTTTTTTTGTAAAGGCCCCTTTCTTCCGGCAGGTAGCCTACGATGTTCTGGAAGCTGTAGTCTGTTTTTTTTCCTCTGAAGAGAACCTCTCCGCTGGTTGGTTTTATAATATTGAGTATCATCCTGATGGTAGTTGTTTTGCCGGCACCGTTGGGACCTAAAAGTCCGAAAATCCTGCCCGGGGTAACTTCAAAGGAAATATTATTAACTGCCAGAACATTAAGAAATTCTTTGGTAAGATTTTGAACTTTTAGCATATTATAAATGTAATTAATAGACAATTATTTGAGACCGGTATTACCTAACTGCCGTTAGTCCCGCCAAAAATGGGCCAGTATCCAGGGCAAAGAGTGAGCGGGGGAGTACCAGGGAAATATTAACTTCTCAATTTAATTAAATTTAACTAAACAAAAAAAATGACTTTATATTTAACATACAATTTTTGATTTTATATACAAAATTTGATTTTATGTCCTAAATACGTATTTTACTGAACTGGCCGTGGACATTGTTCATTTATTTGATAAATCATAAGCAAAAAGTTGACTATAAAGTATAAGATAATTATATTTTGATGCTTTTTTTTAAAGTTATGAAACCTATGATAATAAAATACACGAACTATACAGACGGCATACACGATTTAGAGTTTAATGAAGACGTCAAGACGCTGGGCTTAAAAGAGCCTCTGATTGGAAATGTGAACCTGAAAGTCAGAATGGATAAGTCGCACAGTCAGATAGTGCTCAGCTGCACGATGGCTGTAAATGCAAGGTTTGACTGTGACAGGTGCGGTGAGGAACTTACTAGTGAACTTAAGAGTGATTTCAGGCTGGTATACCTCTTCGGGCAGGATCCTGGTGAAAGTGAAGCTGTAAATCTGTATTACCTTTCTCCGGATGAGGACAAGATCGATCTGAGGCCGGATGTGGTTGAATATTCGGTACTTTCTGTACCGATGAAAAAGCTTTGCAAAGAAGATTGCAGAGGGCTGTGCCCGCATTGCGGGGTGAACCTGAATAATGAGACCTGCAATTGCACGAAGGAAAATATAAATCCCGTTTGGGCACCCTTGCTTAAACTGAAGAATAATTCAAAATAAAACATGGAATAAAAAATGCCAAATCCAAAACGTAAATGGTCCAAAAGCAGAAGAGATAAAAGAAGAACCCATTACAAAGCCGAAGCTCCGACTTTGGGTACCTGCAGCAACTGCGGGGAAATGAAGTTGAACCACAGAGCTTGCCCTAACTGCGGATATTACGCAGGACGTTCAATGTTTGTACCTAAGGGCTAATCCTTTCATGGCACAACCCGATGAAAATGCTCATTGTAGAATCGTAGTGGATGCGATGGGGGGCGATTTCGCTCCCCATAATGCCGTCTTAGGCGCTATCCAGGCAGCAAATGAAGATCCATCCATAGAACTTTTTCTGGTCGGTAGAGAAAAAGAAATCCTGGAAGTTATTTCAGGAAACAATCTAAGTTTTGACACCTCGCATATAATACATGCCGATGAGGTCATTACTATGTCCGATCATCCGACTGATGTAATTAAAACCAAGAGAAATTCCTCGATTACTCTGGGAGCCAGAATGGTCAGGGAGAAAAAGGCCGATGCCTTTGTCTCCGCAGGCAACACAGGCGCCATGCTCGTTGCCTCGACGCTCATGATGGGAAAGCTCCCCGGAGTTGAAAGGCCCACCATTGGTACTTTCATGCCCTCGGAAGATGGTGTTGTTACTATTTTTGACGCCGGGGCCAGCGTTGACTCCAAGCCCAGGCACCTGCTGGACTACGCCATTATGGGATCCATATTCGTAAGAGAAATGCACAACATTAAAAATCCCAAGGTTGGGATCTTAAGCGTTGGAGAGGAGGACACAAAGGGGAATGAGGTGTCCTTATGTGCTCTCGAACTCATAAGAAAAACAAATCTGAATGTTGTGGGGAATATTGAGGGGCGGGATATCTTAAAAGGCAAGGTGAACGTTGTCGTTTGCGACGGTTTTGTAGGCAATATAATACTGAAATTTGCCGAAAGCTTTGTCGGCCTTTTGAAAAGTAAAATCAAACTTTTTGCAGATAAAGGACTCTTAAACAAGATCAGAGTACTCCTTATGAAGGGCACCCTGAAAAATGTGATGAAACAGTTCGACTACCAGACCTACGGCGGGGTTCCTCTTCTTGGCGTAAACGGAATCAGTATAATCGGGCATGGTTCCAGTACTGTACTGGCTATTAAGAACATGGTTCTCAGGGCCAAAGAAATGCACGATAAAAAACTAACACAAAAAATTGAAGAGTCATTAAAAGATTATGCAAATATCTCCTAACGGAAAAAACAGAAAATTTAACGCCGTTATTACAGGCGTAGGAATGTATGTTCCTGAAAAAGTACTTGATAACAAGTATTTTGAATCCATAGTTGATACGAATGACGAATGGATTATGACAAGAACCGGCATAAAAGAACGCAGAATGCTGGAAAACGGGGCAACGAGCACTCTGGCAACAGAGGCCATTAAGGACCTTCTCAGGTCAAAGAACATGTCGCCGGAAGAAATTGACGTTATTATTGTTGCTACGGTAACTCCTGACATGTTTTTCCCTGCAACTGCATGCCTGGTTCAGGATAATATCGGAGCCAAGAACGCCTGGGGTTTTGACATCTCGGCCGCCTGCTCAAGTTTTCTTTTTGCACTTAAAGTAGGCTCGGGCTTAATTGAAAGCGGGGCTTATAAGAAAGTTGTAGTTGTGGGAGCCGACAAGATGAGCGCCATAACAGACTACACAGACAGAAACACCTGTATTCTTTTTGGCGATGCAGGAAGCGCAGTTTTACTGGAGCCCACAGAAGACCACACCTACGGATTCCAGGATTCAATCCTGCACGTGGACGGTTCAGGCCGCAACTCGCTTTACATGAAAGGCGGCGGAAGCTTAAATCCTCCATCGCATGAAACAGTTGATAAAAAAATGCATTATATTTACCAGGATGGCAAGGCCGTCTTTAAGGTGGCTGTTGTCGGAATGGCAGACGTCTCATACGAAATCATGCAGAAGAACAATCTCTGCAGTGAAGACGTGGCTTATCTGGTGCCGCACCAGGCAAACCTCAGGATTATTGATGCCACGGCAAACAGAATGGGGATTTCAAGAGACAAGGTTATGATAAATATTCATAAATACGGCAATACAACTTCGGCTACAATTCCTTTGTGTCTGACAGAGTATTACCGTGAAGGCAAGCTTAAGAAGGGTGACAACCTGGTTCTTGCAGCCTTCGGAGCCGGTTTTACCTGGGGTTCAATTTACTTAAAATGGAGCATGGACTAAAATGGGTAAAAGAGCTTTTGTATTTCCCGGACAGGGTGCCCAGTATGTCGGTATGGCAAAGGACCTCTATGAAAACTCGCCTGAGGCAAAGGAAATGATCCTTATGGCTGACGAGGCTGTTGGTCTAAAGCTCTCGCACATACTTTTTGAGGGGCCCGAAGAGGCATTAAAGCAGACTGAAAACACGCAGCCTGCAATATTCCTGCACAGTGTAGTCTTAACAAGCCTTTTAAGGAATTTCCAGGCCGACATGACAGCAGGGCATTCCTTAGGGGAGTATTCAGCCCTTGTTGCTGCAGGCGCAATCCAGTTTTATGACGCCGTAAAGTTAGTAAGGACGAGGGGATGCGCAATGCAGAAGGCCGGAACAATGAACCCCGGCACTATGGCCGCAGTAATTGGAATGGCCCCGGAAAAGCTTGAGGAGGTCTGCCAGAAGGCTTTAGAGGCAGGAATTGTTCAGTGCGCCAATTTTAACTCACCCGGCCAGATCGTTATCTCCGGTTCAGTTACAGGTGTAAGGAAAGCAATGGAGTTTGCCAAAGCATCGGGCGCCAAGCTGGTTAAGGAGCTGGTTGTTTCAGGAGCATTTCACTCTCCTTTAATGCAGCCTGCTACGGATGAGCTGAAGGAAAAGCTCGATTCAACTCCGGTCTACGACGCCAAAATTCCGGTTTATGCCAACGTTACGGCAAAGCCGGAGACAAAAAAAGAAGAGATTAAGGAACTGCTCTTAAAGCAGTTAAATGCACCGGTTCGCTGGGAAGAGACAGTTGTAAACATGATCAGTGACGGCTGCGATGAATTCATAGAGATTGGGCCTGGAAAGGTTCTCCAGGGGCTTATTAAAAGAATAAATCCCGATGTAAAGTGTTCCGGAATCGACAAATTTTCCGATCTTGAAAGGTATCTCTGAAATGACTGAAAAACCGATGCGTGTAATTAAGGGATTAAAAATTGATCCCGTCATATTTACTCAGAAGTTTGTACCTGGATGCAACATCCACAACTGTTCGGGTGAATGCTGTTACTACGGTGTTTATGCCGAAAGTACTGAGTTTGAAGTAATAATGGGTATGAAGGAAAGGATCATCCAGTCTATGGATGACTCACAGACAAAAGACTACACGCAGTGGTTTGAAGAGCCGAATGAGGACCCTGATTTCAAGTCGGGTATTGCCGTAGGAACCGAGGTTTACAACGGGAAATGCGTATTTTTGGACAAGCAGGGCTTCTGTACGCTTCAAAAAATAGCGTATGAAAATGGTGAAAATAAGTGGAAATATAAACCTCTTTATTGTATATTGTTCCCGCTTGTTATTTCCGATGGTGTATTTTCCATTGACGACGGTCACCTGGACCGCATGCATTTCTGCAACCGCGGGGAGAATCAGACCTCAACGGTTTTTGAGGAGTGCAAAGAAGAGATCACGCATGTCTTTGGTCCCGACGGCTTTAAGGAGCTGGAAGAGTACAGGGAAGAATATCTTAACGAGTTAAACAAAGTAAAAAAATTAATAAAGGAAAGCATTGAATCTTAAAGGTAAAAGAGCAATTGTAACCGGCGGTACACGCGGTATCGGAAAGGCAATAGTAACTGAGCTGGCCAAAGAGGGCTGCAGCGTGGTTTTTACCTACCAGAATTCAGAAGAGGCTGCCAGGCAGATTGAATGCGAGGCATCCAAAGACGGTGTAAAAGTATTGGGCTTTAAGGCTGATGCAGCAAATTTTGCGGAAGCTGAAAAGACCGTGCAGTTTGCCGTTGAATCCTTAGGCGGCCTGGACATACTGGTTAACAATGCAGGCATTACGCGCGACGGGCTTTTGATGAGGATGAGCGAAGGTGATTTTGATGCTGTAATCAGTGCTAACCTTAAGAGTGTATTTAACTATACAAAAGCTGCTGTAAAGCCTATGATGGCGCAGCGTTACGGTAAGATTGTAAACATTTCGTCTGTAGTTGCTTTAATAGGCAACCCAGGACAGGCAAATTACGTGGCTGCAAAGGCAGGCGTAATAGGGCTTACAAAGTCGAGTGCAAAGGAATTTTCTTCAAGAAATATAAATGTTAATGCTGTTGCTCCGGGTTTTATTGCTACGGATATGACTGCAAAGCTGAATGATAAGCAGAAGGAAGCAATTCTTACTGGTGTGGCCATTAAAAGAGAAGGGCGCCCCGAAGAGGTTGCAAAGGCGGTATGTTTCTTATGCAGTGCCGATGCTGATTATATAACAGGACAGGTAATTTCCGTTGACGGCGGAATGGCAATGT
>JAAXKN010000011.1:112992-114966 GCA_025612375.1 Ignavibacteria bacterium | reverse complement strand
AGTATATCTCCAGGCTGACAGTTAAGAGTCTTACAGATTGCTTCCAGCGTTGAAAAGCGTATCGCCCTTCCTTTGCCCTGCTTCAGGATGGAAAGATTTGTCAGCGTTACACCAACTTTTTCGGATAATTCGGTTAACGTCATCTTCCGTTTGACCAACATCAAATCCAGATTTATTAATATAGGCATATTGCCCCCTTATATTGTAAGATCCAAATCTTCCTTTAGCCTGGCGCCCGATCTGAATACTTCAGAAAGAATAACTACCACAAGCCCGATGAATAACGTCCAGTAATTTATGTCTGAGAATGAAAAAGTGTAACTTCGTGAAAGGGGATTTACAGCCCATGATACAAAATATTTAATCCCTTTTACCGTAGTGCTGTTCATCCAGTAGACTAGCAGGACTCTTACAACTTCACTGAGAAGTATATATAAGCCTATGAATTTAACCGACTTGGAATTCTCCCTCTTGAATAAATTATCCGCCTTAGCGGCAAATAGTATTTTCCTGGCGTTATATATTATCATAAGACCGAAAAAAGCATAGGACAGAACCAGTATTGAAAATGATACTATAAACTGCGGATTATGCTTTATTTGACCGTAGCTTGTCGTCATTAATGGTAAGGATTCAGGCCTTTCCTCAGATGCATTGAGAAACGAAGTGCTGTCGTCAAACTTTAGATCGGAGTAATATTCATGATTACCTGCCGATTTCGTCCTTTGAGGATATTTTAAGCCTTCAACACCATAGAGTGACTTATATAAATTACTAAAGAATGCTGTAGCCGCAGAAGTGTCGTTTCTGCCGGTAAACAGTCGCATTTCCTTTTTTAAGTGCTCTTTTACCAGCTCATCATTTTTAATTATGTGCAGGTACTTGTTGTTGAAGTGGTAAGTGTAATTTCCGGACTCATAAGTTAAAGGAGGTACATTTACATTAAAATCACCAAATGTTACAATTAAAAACGAACAAACTAATAATAAGAGAACAGATGAAATAGCGATCCCGGAATACCATGTAATATTTAAGACTCTGCTTAAATTTGCAGAAAGGGGGCTGGAGGTGTGTTTCATTTCATATCCTTTGTTTTGTCCTGTTTCGAAATTAATAAAATGTTTATCGAAAAACAACAACGTTTTTATGAAATTCAACATTTCCCTGAATTGTAAGATTTGGAATTATTTGAATAAAAATTATCAGCCCTATTGCATATTATCCGGAAAAATCATAAATAGTGTACGTATGTACACTATTTATTGCCATGAAAATTACCAACGCTGAAACCTCATATATAGACCTTAACAGCTATAGTCTGCCCCGGACCCGCTTTAACCAGGGGGGGAAACTCACGCAGATCTATACACCGGTGCCCCGCAATACCGGAAGGGTAAAGTTCGATATATACGACTACCGGATGCTTTTTAATGACGAGGGGGTGAAGAAACTTATACGCGAAGGCGATACCATAGGATGCTTCTATATAGAATCCCCCGGAATGCGCTCACTCTTGAAGAAACTCTCGGTCGATACCTTTGAAATGCTCACGGCCGCAAGTTCCATTATACGCCCCGGCGTTGCCGAAAGCGGCATGATGCAGGAGTTTATACTGAGACATAAGGACCCGTCAAAAAGAAAATACCTCCTGCCCGAGATGGAGGAACTCCTCGGCGAAACCTACGGCATAATGATATACCAGGAGGACGTCTTAAAAGTTGCCCACCATATAGCAGGCCTCTCACTTGAGGAGGCCGACATCCTGAGGCGCGCAATGAGCGGCAAGATGCGCTCCCGCAGCGCCATGACGCAGCTTGAAGACAGGTTCTTTTCTTCATGCAGCGCAAAGGGAATAAGTGACGTGGCCGCCCGCGAGCTCTGGCGCCAGATTGAATCCTTTGCAGGCTACGCCTTCTGCAAGGCACACAGCGCTTCCTTTGCTCTCCTTTCCTTCCAGGTGGCTTTCCTTAAAGT
>JAAXKN010000011.1:41502-112892 GCA_025612375.1 Ignavibacteria bacterium | reverse complement strand
TATATGTCATACAGAAAAACCCTCAGCACAAGCAGCCTTTTTGCAGGCGAAACACTTAAACTTGAACGGGAAGTGGAAACAGACGTGGATTATTCCATCGAGGAGGTCTGTGCAATAGAATATGGATCATTCGGCTATATGGTAAGCCGCCACCCCCTGGAATTTTTTAATGAGCTCCTGGGCGGGCCTTCAATAATTAAAGCCCGGGATATGCATAAACATAAAGGGCGCAGGGTTAAAATGGGCGGCTGGTATATGTCCTCAAAACGCATAAGGACAAAAAAGGGGGATATAATGAAATTCCTTTCGCTTGAGGACCTGACAGGCACGTTTGAAGCCGTGCTGTTTCCTGAAACATATAACAAATTTGCCGAGCTTACGCTTTCCATGGGGCCGTACCTGATTGAAGGAAGAATTGACCGTGACGGCAGCGGAAACATTATTGTGGAGAACCTGGACGTGGTTAACTCAGAAAGGATTAAATCCGTTACGCAGAAAGAGGGTTCCGAAGGGGACTATTTCGGCGACGTGGAAAAGATACTCCCCGAGGAATTCGACATCTTTACTGCCGAGGAGCACGAAAGGCTCCGCCAGGCGTATGTGTAAATCAATTAAAAATTAAAAAGGGAAGAAAGGAAAAAAGAAGGCAGGAGACGTTTCCTGCCCTCTAAACACCTGGTAAATCTTATTTGTAGTTCGTAAACTGTGTCGGGAAATTAAGGTCAGCGTTTTTGAGCATGGATATTACAGACTGCAGGTCGTCAAGCTTAGGGCCCGTAACGCGCACCTGCTCATCCATTATCTGTGCGTTAACTTTGGCCTTGGAATCCTTTATCAGCTTTACAATTATTTTCGCATTCTCTTTTGATATCCCGCTCTGAAGGTCTATCTTCTGCTTGACCCTTCCGCCTGAGGCAGGTTCGACTTCCCCGAACTTCATGGCCTTAAGTGATATGTTCCTTTTTATGAATTTCGACTGCAATATATCCACACTGGCTTTAAGCGAATAGTCGTCCTTGGAATTAATCTGGATGTACTTGTCCTTCTTGTTTAACTCAAGAGTCGTATTGGAATCCTTTATGTCGTATCTCTGCTGAATTTCCTTTTCAGCCTGGTTGATTGCGTTGTCTACTTCCTGGAAGTCAATCTCTGAAACTACGTCGAACGAATGATTCTGTGCCACTCTTTTTTAGCCCCCGTTATTAAATATTATGTTCAAAATATAATCTTTTTTCCTCAAAACTTCAAAAACAGCGGTGAGCCCCGTCGGAGGGGCATAAAGATGAAAAGAATATTTCAAATTATATACTTTTTTCTTTCAAATTATGGCTAAGAATCTTTATATTTAAGAACTGAAAAATTCAGTGTTTTCGGGGCGTGGCTCAGCCCGGTTAGAGCGCCTGGTTCGGGACCAGGAGGTCGGAGGTTCAAATCCTCTCGCCCCGACAAAAAGATAAAAAAAAGCGGATCAGAGATGTCTCTGATCCGCTTTTTGCTTTTTAAATGACTAAGCTACATAATGGCTGTTGCACACATAGTTTAGAGAATACTGCTCTATCCTTGCGTTTAACGTAGGACGCGTTATTCCAAGTATCCTGCATGCCTTTTCCTTGTTCCATTTTACTGAATCCAGCACCAGCTTTATGTGCTCCTTTTCAATTTCGGCCAGGCTTAAATTAGCCTTGCCCGGATTTTCGACCTGAAATCTCTGCTGATTATTCTGCAGCAGGAGATATTCTTTTTCGAGCACATCCCCCTTTGCCAGGACTACAGCCTGCAGAAGCGTATTTTCCAGCTCCCGGACGTTGCCCACCCATTCATAATTGGTAAGCATTTCCATTACGTCATATGGCACTTTCTTTATGCTCTTGTGGAGCTCCTTATTGATTTTCATCAGGAAATGCACTACAAGGTTGGGAATGTCATCTTTCCTTTCCCTCAAAGGGGGAACCTCAATTGTAAAAACCTGAAGGCGGTAGAACAGGTCGCTCCTGAACTGCCCCTTGGCAACAAGATCCGAAAGGTTCCTGTTTGTTGCTGCCACCACTCTTGCCCTCATCGGAATTGTGGCTTCACCTCCGACTTTTTCAAATTCTTTTTCCTGAAGCACTCTGAGGAGCTTTACCTGCAGGTTGGGGGATATCTCCGAGATCTCGTCAAGGAAAATTGTACCATCTCCGGCCAGCTCAAACTTGCCTTTTTTATCCTTTATTGCACCCGTAAAGGCGCCTTTTACGTGTCCGAAGAGCTCGCTTTCAAGAAGGGTTTCCGAAAGCGCCGTGCAGTTGACGGCAACAAAAGGACTGTCCTTGGTTACTCCTGAATAGTGTATTACTTTTGTGACAAGCTCTTTTCCCGTTCCGCTTTCCCCCTGAATGAGAACGTTTACCCTGTTGGCAGATACCTTCCCGATCTTCTTGTAAAGCTCGTGCATGGAAGGGTGATTTCCAATGATGCTGTTTTCCAGTAGGAAATCATTTGAATCTTCGGAAATTGCAATGGCAACTCTTTCACTTAAAACCCTGCATTCAAGAGCTCTTTTGACCGTTGTTATAAAATGGTCGAATTCCAGAGGTTTCCTGATGTAATCATATGCCCCCATCTGCATCGCTTTTATTGTCGACTGAAGGTCTTCAAAAGCGGTTACAATCAAAGTTTGTATGTCCCTGTCAAATTCTTTTACTTTTCTTAAAACTTCTATTCCATTTATGCCGGGCATCATCAGGTCCGTAATAACAAGATCAGGATGTTCTTTTTCAAGCAGTTCCAGGCCCCTTTCCCCATCCTCGGCAAAAACCAGCCTGCAGTTAAGCTCACTCAGAAAGATCCTGAGTGTTGCCCTCATAATATCATTGTCTTCAATTACTAAAATAGTTTCCATATCCTCCCTTTCACACAGCCATACATTGCGGTACGTACTTCTCTTTCAGAATAACTTCCATAATATCCTTATGCAATCCTCGATGCAAAGGCTGGCCGGAAAAGCAGAAGATAACCTGCAGAAGAAAATAAGCCGCAGCCGAACAGAAAGAGCGGTTTCCTGAAACTATTATGACACAACAGACCACGTATATATTCCACAATTTTAATAAAGCAATACTGTTGTCTCACAAAAGAAATTTAACGGCTATACTGCCCAGCTTATTGTATCTGCACTGTGCTAAATTCTGTTGTTCCGGAATAAGCTTTATTACATTTAATGTAAATAAAGCTGCTTGAAAATCAAGGTGTATTGGTGTCGCCCGTAAATATTTCTACGGCTAAATAAAATGCCTCCTGAAATAATTTTTCTGCCTGTTGCCCGCAGGTAACCTTCAGCAACATTTCCTGCCCACGGACAAACGCAAACCGTAAAAAATTTTTACGCTTCATGAAAAATAATTTTCAGGGATAAATTTACCCCTTAAAAAAACGCCCGGAATAAAAGCTTTACCTGTAAAACCATGCGGCACGCAAGTTGCATCCATAGTGTATTAAACCAAGCAATAAAATGAAAAACGACTTCGCATATATTAACACACTGAAGGGACTGGTAATATTCATGATGGATAACCATGAACTGTGCGTTAATATTGCCGAAGTTCCGGCTATCATAAAACCGGAAGATCTGAAAAAGTATTTCACCCTTTATTCCAGCGGAAATAAAACCGTAAAACAATACGGCAGTAATTTTCCTGTAATAGATGGAAATACTTTTTTCAGGTGTGAAACAGGCGAAATTACAAGCGACTCTAGGATACTTCTGATCAATTGTGATAATATGATCTTTGCCCTCTGTGCTGAAAAGGTTCTGGAAATAATTACACTCAACAGGAAAAACGGCGAGAACTGCCTTATGTTTACTCCCTTTGAAGGTAATTCTTATATAAAGGGAACTATCTATTTTGAGGATAACGCCTGGCTGCTTCCGGATTTTATTAAGATATCTTCTGAACTGCAGGCCAGACTTGCTCCATGTACGGATTATTCCGGTGCAATTACGGGGAGGCTGAAAATTTAATGACTTGCGGCTTAAAAACAATATTTCTGTAGAACTCTTTTAAGCCTGATTTTTGAAAGAATTTCTTTTTGTGAAACCGCCCGGCGTGACCCACAACTGCGGAGCTTTGTATTCTGATTGAAATTTAATAGCAGGAGACAAGATGGAAGTACCATTTCAGGATCTGAAAAGTCAGTATAAGTCAATTAAAGATGAAGTTAACCGGGCAATTCAGGAAGTACTCGATAGCAGCGCCTTCATACTCGGAAAAGCAGTTTCAGAGTTCGAACAGGAATTTGCCCTGGCTCAGAATGTTAAACACTGCATCGGCTTAAGCTCCGGCACCGACGGAAATCATGCGGTCCTCTGGGCACTGGGAATTAAAGAGGGTGATGAAGTTATTATTCCGGTTAATACATTTATAGCTACTGCCTGGGGCGCCACACTAAACGGAGCTAAACCTGTCTTTGTAGACTGCGATGCTGAGAGTTACAATATCGCGGTCCCTCAGATTGAGCAGGCAGTTACACCCAATACACGCGCCCTCGTAGCCGTCCACCTGTACGGACAGGCAGCCGACCTGGACTCAATAAGAGACATTACTGACAAAAACAACATTTATCTTGTAGAGGACTGTGCACAGGCTCACCTTGCAGAATACAAGGGCCAAAGAGTTGGCGGCCTTTCTGAGGCTGCATCATTCAGCTTTTATCCCGGCAAGAACCTGGGCGCCTATGGGGAGGCCGGAGCTGCCACGACAAACAATGACCTCCTGGCAAAAAAAATAAGAATGATACGTGAACACGGCTCCAGTCAAAAATATAACCACGAAATATTCGGGCATAACTACAGAATGGAAGGAATCCAGGGAGCAGTGCTTGGAGTGAAGCTGAAGTACCTCGAAGAGTGGACTGAAAAAAGGCGGACTGCGGCAAAGCTTTACAATGAGTACTTGAGTGATATTGAAGAAATCAAACTTCCCCGTGAAATGTCCTATGCAAAGCATGTTTACCACCTTTATGTTGTACAGCTGCGCAGCGGACTTGAAGAGGCAAGAAACCGCCTGGCTGACTACCTGAAGGAAAACAGAATTGCCACGGGGCTCCATTACCCGGTTCCGCTTCACCTGCAGAAATGCTTTTCTTATCTCGGATACAAAAAGGGCGATTTCCCCGTAGCAGAAAAACTGGCCTCAGGCAGTCTTTCGCTGCCGATGTTTCCTGAACTTACTGAAAGCCAGATTAAATATGTGGCTGAAAAAATCAGGAGTTTCTTTAAGGCTGAAAACATCAGAAGCAAAGCCAGTGTTGAGGAAAGTATTAAGTAAGAATGTAAAATAATAGAGGTAAATCTATAGAGATGCTCTTCTTCGTTCTCGCATATATCGGTGGATTATTTGTCCCGGTTTTAGTGCTGTCTGTCATTACGGTAATCGCCATTTCCCCGGTCCTTATGAAGTTCAATGCAAGTTCTTACAAGTTCAGCAGTAAAAAAAGAAATATTCTTATAATCGGCGAGGGACAGTCCGGGCTGCATTTGGAAGAAGAGGTGATAAAGCAGAATGACTCAAGCCTGCATGTCGCTGGCTTTATTACTAAAGAAGGAAGAGCCCGGGAAAATAAAAAAATACTGGGAAGCATGGACCAGCTGGAGTATATACTGGATGCTTATGAAATAAAGGAGGTCATAATTGCTGAGGACAACGGGGACCTGGATTTTATTTTCGACACCGCCGAACGCTGCCGGAAAGCAGGAGCAAGTGTGAGGGCTTCTTCGAAAAAGCTTGAAATAATTGAAAAGAAAATTAAACTTAAAAAGTATTGCGGCCATTATTATATCGATCTCTCAAGGTATTCAGACGGCAATGTAACACTACTGCTTAAAAGGATTCTCGACGTCATTGTTGCCTCTGCCGCACTTATGGCCCTTCTTCCTCTAATGCTCATGATCGCCTTGCTAGTCAAGGTTACTTCGCCAGGAACAATTCTCTTCAGGCAGCTCAGGGTCGGAAGAAACGGCAGACAGTTCAAAATGTACAAATTCAGAACCATGTATTCCCTTGGCCGGGAGGATGAACACCGTAAAGAGATGATGCTGGGGTTTATGAAAAATAATAAAAGCACCGGCGGGGATACAAAGATTGTTGATGAAAGCAGGGTAACAAAAATTGGTAAAATATTAAGAAAAACTTCCCTCGATGAATTGCCTCAGCTCATAAATGTCCTTAAGGGCGAAATGAGCCTTGTGGGACCGCGCCCATGTGTGCCTTATGAATTTGAAAACTATGAAAAGTGGCAGAAAAGAAGGGTCTGCGTTCTGCCGGGATGTACAGGAGTCTGGCAGGTCTCGGGAAGAAGTTCCGTATCGTTCAATGATTCAGTTATACTCGACCTTTATTACGTGCACAATATGTCAGTTCTTCTGGATATAATATTATTATTTAAGACAATTCCTGTATTGCTCTTTTCAAAAGGAGGCAGATGACTGAAAGTATTACTGTTTTTTAGATAGATAAATAATCAGTTCACTTTATATGGTAATTGGAGAAGTATATGAAGGTAGGAATAGTTGGCTTAGGATACTGGGGGCCTAATTTGGTCAGAAATTTCCAGGCGGATACAGAAATTGAAAAAGTAATTGGATGCGATAAAGAACAGGAACGGCTTAATTTTATTAAACTCCGGTTTCCAAACGTTGATCTTACGGATAGTCTTGTCGAATTATTAATGAGCGACGTGGACGCAATTGCAATTGCCACTCCCGTAAACACTCACTATAAATTTGCTAAAAGGGCCCTTGAGGCGGGTAAACACATCTGGGTGGAAAAGCCCTTTACTTCCAATTCTATGCAGGCAAGGGATCTTATAGACTTTGCCGAAAAAAGAAATTTAAGAATTTTTGTAGACCACACTTTCCTTTATACCGGGGCTGTTAAGAAAATAAAAGAAATTGTTGATGGCGGGGAACTTGGCGACATTATATATTTTGATTCAGTCAGGATAAACCTTGGTCTCTTTCAGCACGATGTAAATGTTATCTGGGACCTGGTCCCGCATGACCTTGCAATAATGAATTATGTCCTGCAGGGGAAAATCCCCGTTGCCGTTACGGCAAACGGAATTGCAAATTATTACGCCCAGGAAAATATCGCCCATATCTCAATTCACTTCAAAAATGAGTCATGCTTTGCGCATTTCCACGTCAACTGGACTTCTCCGGTAAAGATCAGAAGAATGATACTTGCCGGCACCAAAAAAATGCTGGTCTACGACGACATGGAAAATTCAGAAAAAATTAAGGTCTACGACTGCGGCATTGAAATGCTCACCTCAAAAGAAAAAATCCGCAAAGCCCTCGTTCAGTACAGAATAGGGGATATGTATTCCCCGAAAGTAATCCAGACCGAAGCTCTCGCCGTTGGAGTAAAGGAATTCGTCTCGTCAATTAAAGAAGGCAGGCAGCCGCTTACAAATGGAAAAGACGGCCTTGAGGTAGTAAGAATTCTTGAGGCATCAGACAGATCAATAAAAAACCGCGGATGCTTAATCGAGCTTGAGGAAAAGAGAAAACGGAAACCCGCAATAAAAGAATTTGAAAGAGAAGATTTTGTTAAGAAAATCAGGATTATGAGTAATGGATTATAAAAAGATTAATGACGTAAAGCTCGGGGAAAATGTTAAGATTTATGACTTCGTAAATCTTTACGGCTGCTCAATAGGTGACAATACAAAAGTCGGAACGTTTGTTGAAATCCAGAAAAACGCCACTATCGGCAAAAACTGCAAAATCTCTTCCCACACTTTTATCTGCGAAGGCGTCCATATTGAAGATGAGGTCTTTATAGGCCATAATGTAACTTTCATAAACGATAAATACCCGCAGTCAACAAATCCTGACGGATCGATGCAGAATGAACAGGACTGGAAAGTAGTGGAAACATTTATAAAAAAGAGAGCCTCCATTGGCTCTTCTGCTACAATACTCTGCGGAGTTACTATTGGCGAAAATGCTGTCGTTGGAGCCGGATCTGTGGTGACAAAAGACGTCCCTCCGAACGCCGTGGTTGCAGGCGTGCCTGCCCGCATAATTAAAGTCAGGAATGCTCCGCCGGAACTGATTAATTACACTGATACGACCGGATTAAAACTTTAAGAAATACGTTTTATAAACAGGAATGGTTATGAAAAAACATCTGGCGCTTTTGGTTTTCTGTCTTTTACTATCCAGTCTTCTGAAGATCCAGGCACAGTCCCTTAATCCCGGAGACGGGGTAAGGCTGGCTTTTTTCAACATAACGGACAAGATCTCAGGCGACTACTTTATAACGCAGGACAGGATGCTTCAGCTGCCCTTTATCGGAACACTTCAGACTGAGAACATAACATTCGAAAGCCTGAAAAAGGAAATCATTTCAAAATATGATTCCCTCTACAGGCAGCCCGAAGTTACTGTGCGCCCTTTGTACAGGATAAATGTGCTGGGTGAGGTGAAAACACCCGGATCATACTACGCTACAGGAGTTGAAAAAATTTCAGACCTGCTGGCCCTTGCAGGAGGGGAAACAAGTGATGCCGACCTGGGTGATATGTATATCGTACGCAACGACAGGGAGATTAAAATTGATGCCGCCAAAATTATTGAAGAGGGCGAAAATAAAAATGACATCAGTTTAACCTCAGGCGACAGGCTTTATGTGCCCAGGAAATGGTGGGTGGGAGCAAGAAACATTGCCATGATTGTCTCCGGTGCAGGAATTCTGGTTACACTGGTTGCTCTGTTTGTGAGAAAATAAATTGAGTAAGATTTGTATTTTAACCCGGGAGAATTAAAATGGCCAAACTGCTGAAACCCGCGCCTCATGGAAAGAAAAGGGAAGAATTTACACTAGGCGAACTGTTCCAGATTATAAACAGAAGAAAGAAAATACTCTTTATTTCAGTTATTGTACTCGTTTCATTGGCCTTCCTGTATAATACGCTTTCAAAGCCTGTCTACGAAGCCTCGGTAATGCTCAAGAAAGACAGGGGCGATGAAAAGTCTTCCGCAAACGACGAGTTTAAGAGTCTGGTCCTCCTCCAGACCCAGGATGAAATTGAAACTGAAATGGAACTGGTCAAAACCAGGGAGGTGCTTAACAGCATTATTGATGAACTTAAGCTTAACCTCAGCATCGATAAACTGGTTGAGCCCGACGGTAAAAGCGTGAAGATAAATTCCGATGCTGTAGACTACAACCATAATTTCCTAAGGAAAGGTACGCCAGGCTTCATGCCTGCTTTCGAAAAAGTGCTTGTTAAACCTTCAGAACCGGCATCCTCATTCTTTATTGCAAAGACTGCCCGGAATACCTATGGCATTTATAACGCAAAGAACGACAGCCTTCTTCAGTCCTCAGTCGACACAACATACCTGAACACGGGCAGCAGCCAGGACCAGGCATTGGACAGCCTTAAGAATGAATTTACTTCAGAAAAACATTCCTTTGTGGTTTTTAACCTGCCTGGCAAATATTTTAAAATTGACTGGCCGGAGGCTCAGGTGGGAAGCCGTGTGTTCTTTAATATCGGCAGCTATAATGAAACCCTGGACGGGCTTGGTAAATCAATTAACGTCGAACACGTGGTTAAAACAGATATTTTTAAGATATCCGTCCAGTCGCACTCGCCTTATGCCGCACAGCTTATTGCTAATACCGCGGCTGAAAAATTCAGAAGCGCAAGAATAGGCCAGCAGAAACAAAATATAAAATATTCCTACGACTTTGTGGATAAGCAGCTTAGTGACGTTTCGGAAAAACTTAAAAATGCTGAACGGAACTTAAGCGAGTTCAAGTCTGCTAAAAAGCTTACATCCATCGATGAGAATTCAAAAAACCTGGTGGATTTCCTGAGCAGCCTGGAGGCTGAAAAGATTAAAACCGACCTGGAACTGACGGACCGCGAAACTAAACTTGCTCAGATGCAAAGTGAGCTTAAGACAAAGGGCTATATAGATCAGACATACCTTACTCCTCAGGCGGAGGAGCAGTCCAATTCTCCTTTTTCCGGACTCTTAAAGCAGCTTTCGGACCTGGAGGTCAAAAGAGTTGAACTGCTGCAGACCAGGAAAGAAAGCCACCCGGACGTCCTGAACCTGGATGAGAGGATAAAACAGATTAAAGACAAGCTTTCAACATACAACAAGAATACACTAACTGCATATCAGATCATAATAAACTCGGCTAAGAAAAAGCAGAATGAGTTAAGCGGACTTACTTCCAAATATTCAGGTATGATTAAGGCTCTGCCTCCCGACGAGAGCCGCCTGGCTGAACTGACCAGGCAGAAAGACGTATACGACAAGATATTTAAGCTTCTGCTGGATAAAAGAGAAGAGATGCGCATTGCTGAGGTATCAAAGCTTCAGGACATAACCGTTCTGGACGAGGCCCACGAGCCTGGTAAGCCAATACACCCTCAGAAGGCGCTTAACCTTGGGCTCGGGCTTATGGCCGGAATATTTATAGGTTTTATAGGCATGACCGTCCAGGAAGTAAAAAGCAGAAGGCTTGTAGATGCTGATCACGTTGAAAATGAGTACGATATTCCGATCTTTGCCATTATTCCAAACTACCCCAGGGAAGTCCAGAAAAGAATCGAAAACTCAACTCACTACCATGAAAGATTTGTAACCCTTATGCCGGATCAGGAGGGCTTCCGTGAATCCTACAGGGTGCTGCAGACTAAGCTGGAGGCAAAATTCCCGGGTAAAAAAATACTCATGTTTACAAGCTGCGAAGAGGATACCGGAAAAACCTCAATTGTTTCCAACTTCGCAATTTCACTTGCAAAGGCAAATAAAAAAGTGCTCATGATAGACTGCGACCTCAAGAAAGCCTCACTTACAAAGACATTTAATCTTAAGGTCGATTCGCCCGGACTGGTTAACTTCCTCTCTGACGGGCAGACAACGTTTAATACATACCAGATTCCTCTTGGTGAGGAACCGGACAATGTGCGCAACCTGAAGATACTTACGGCTGGTGGAATAACAGAGGCTTCGAGCAGTCTTCTGGGTTCCTTCAAAATGGAACAGCTCATTGATATGATAAGCTCGTCACCTTTTGAATATGTTCTTATAGATACTCCGCCAATTACAAGAGTTGTTGACGTGCTGGTGCTTGGAAAGTTTGTCAGGGACGCAGTACTAATCGTACGACCCGGAAAATCGTTTAAGGACAGTGTCAGCTGGGGTATGATGGAAATGACTGATGCGGGAATAAATATAAGCGGCATACTCATTAATGCATGCGACATCAGCCGCTCTTCTTTCAAACACCGCTATGGATATGGTTACGGCTATGCCTATGGCGAAAAAGGAAACGCTAAAAAACTGAGTGGAGGAACTTACTCCAAAGGAACAAAAAGCTCTTACAGCAAAGGATTGCTTAAGAAGTAAAACTTCCCGGGCGGAGCGGGATAGGTTTCCTTAACAGAAAAAGATCGATTTATTCACAATTTTAGTGGCCGGATGAAAGAAAAGCCGGAAGAAAGAAAGAAAAATGTGCGGAATATTCGGAGTATTTAACTTTAAGAACTATAACCCCGTCAGCCCGGAGCTCCTGAAGCAGTCTACACGCCTCATGAGCCACAGGGGGCCTGATGGCGAGGGCTACTTCATTGACCAGAATGCGGGAATAGGACTTGGGCATAGAAGACTCTCCATAATTGACCTCAGTACGGGGGACCAGCCGATGACTAATGAGGATGAGTCTGTCTGGGTCACTTTTAACGGCGAGATTTATAACTATCAGGAAATTAAGGATTACCTCCTTAAAAAAGGACACATATTCAGAACGAAATCGGATACAGAAGTTTTAGTGCATGCTTATGAGGAATTCGGGGATGAATTTGTTTCTAAGCTTAACGGGATTTTTGCCTTTGCTATCTGGGACTCAAATAAAAGAAGGCTCCTACTGGCCAGGGACCACTTCGGCGTAAAACCGCTTTATTACTATGCCGATAATGAAAAGCTCGTCTTTGCCTCAGAATTAAAATCGATAATGCACTACCTGAAGATACCCGGAGAGATCAACCCCGCTGCTTTGAATATGTGCCTTACCTTCAGGCATACACCTGCTCCTTATACTCTCCTTAACAACATAAGCAAAGTCCCCGCGACACACATGCTCTCAATTGGGCATAAAGAAGAGTTCTGCCTGAAGCCATACTGGGACAGGGCTATTGAAATTGATACGCAAAGAAGTGAAAGCGAGTGGATTGAGATCTTAAGGCATGGGCTTGAACTGGCTGTTAAAAGACAGATGATGGCTGACGTGCCGGTCGGGATCTCCCTAAGCGGCGGAATAGACTCGGGCTCCATACTGGCTCTTATGAGTAAATATGCCGGACGCGGAGTCTATGCCTTTACTATCGGCTTTGAAGGAGGGAAAGAGGAAGATAACGAGATCAAAAGAGCAGAGGCTAATGCTGCCATGTTCGGTGCTGTGTTTCACCACAGGGTGATTACTTCAAAGGACTATTCCGATTTCCTAAGGCAGTATCTCTGGCATCTTGAGGAACCCCTGGGAAATGAATCTGCCGTTGCCGTTTACTTTGTGACTGAACTGGCAAAGGGAAAAGTAAAAGTGCTCTTAAACGGGCAGGGGGCAGATGAACCCTTCGGCGGCTACGACAGGCACCTTGGCGCTTTCTATAGAAACAAATATTCATTCCTAAAACCCCAGCTCATGAAATATATACTCATGCTCCCGATTTCACTTAATAAAAAGAGGAAGCTCTCTCGATTTGCGGACTACCTGAGGCAGGACAGCGATATAAAGAGAATAACAAGCGCCGCATGCATACTGAATAACAGGGAAAGAAAAAACCTTTTTAACAGCGAACTTTTGGATTACTCGCACGAAGTGGACTATGTTAATGAGGTTGAAAAAGTCCTGCACGACAGCATACATGGGTCGACTGTAGAGAAAATGTTCCTCTACGACATGTTCAGCTCACTTTCGGAGAACCTGCTCCTCGTTCAGGATAAAATGGCAATGGCTGCAAGTATAGAAGGAAGAGTTCCTTTCCTTGATATAGATTTTGCCTCAACGGCTTTGAGCATTCCTGCAACTCTGAAGATCAGGGGGAAGTCGGGCAAATATATTCATAAGAAGGTCTGCGAACATTACCTCCCGAAGGAAATTGTGCATCAGAGGAAAATCGGCTTCCAGGATCCAGTGGAGATATGGCTTAAGGACTCGCTTGGAGATGAGCTGATGGACTACGTAAGTTCTCAAAATTCAATTACAAAAAACTACCTGAACGAAAATGCGGTCAGCAGGATGTATTATGAGCACAAAAACAACAAGGCTGATCACAAGAGATTTCTTTATCTCCTGCTTTCAATTGAAAAATGGGCTGAAATATTTCTTGCCCCGGAGAAAATGAGAATGATGGAAAGTTACATATAAACAACAGGATTATTAAAAAGAGGTGTTTTAGTGTCTAAAAATATCTGCATGGTTGTTCTCTCGTCTTATCCTTACGACCCCCGCGTAAGACGACAGGCCGAAGTGCTTGAGGAAGAAGGTTATCATGTTGACGTTATCTGCCTCAGGGAGGCTGAACAGGCAGAGACAGAAAAGATGGGTCTTGTAACAGTGCACAGGATAATGAGAAGTGTAAACAAGGAAAGCATTCTAAGATACGTATGGCTGTCTTTCATGTTTTCCCTGCTTTCCATTATTAAGATGCAGACCCTGGCCATGAAAAAAGACTACAGGCTTATACAGGTGCATAATATGCCAGACTTCCTCATCTTTACAGGTATTGTGCAGAAGATGCTCGGGAAAAAACTCATTCTTGATATTCATGACCTTACGGTGGACCTCTTTGAGACAAAGTGGCCGGATAAAAAGAAATCCCTGATGATGTCGGCTGTAAGAAAAGTTGAAAAGCTCTCGTGCAGTTTTGCAGACCACCTTATAACCGTAACTGAAGCATGCAGGGATAAACTTGTCGAAAGGGGAGTTCCGCCGGAGAAAATCACTCTTGTCCTTAATACGGCAGACACCCGTATATTCCAGTTCGACTGCAACCGCACTTTTGAAAGGATTGAATCCGGGGCCAGGCTACTTTACCACGGCACAGTTGCTGAAAGGTTCGGAATACATACTGCAATTGAGGCACTTGCGCTTCTGCAGAATAAAATCCCACGGAGCACACTTCATATTTATGGCAAATATGATACCGACTACAGAATTAAACTCGAAGGACAGATCAGGGACCTGGGCCTTGAAGGACTCGTTTTCTTAAACGGCGCCAGGAGCCTTGAAGAAATTTATGAGATAATTAAAAAATCTGACCTCGGCTTGGTGCCTTACGTTGACGACCCGTATATGAATCTCGCATTGTCAACTAAAACATTTGAATATGCTGCAACAGGTCTCCCTGTAATTGCATCTAATCTATACTCTCTTTCACTTATCTTCGACCAAAGCAGTATTAAATTTGCACGGGCAGATAAGCCTGAGGCTTTCGCTGATGCCATTGCCGAGTTGTGCCTTAGTCCTGAAAAGCGCATGCAGATCTCGCAGAATGCAAATGAAGTGGTAAGCGCAATTTCAGGCACCGTAATGGGAAAGAGATATCTCAACCTTGTGGAAAGCCTGGGAAAATAATCTTGTGCATAAAACTGAGAATTAACTTACTAAAATAGGGCGATTCTTTGAATCTTAAAATATTCGGTAAGAATGCAATTGTATATTCGGTCGGGACGGTGGTTTTAAGGGCTTCATCATTTCTGCTTATTCCGCTTTATACGCATTATCTCTCCTTGAGTGACTACGGGCTCCTTTCCACGCTTCTGCTGACAATTCAGATACTTGTTACAATTGTGGACTTTGGTATCAGAAGCGGTATGATGAGGTTTATGGCAAAATATGAACAGGAAAACCGGCTGAAGGAATTCCTGGGAAGTGCTCTGGCTGTGAATATTATGGGCGGCCTTCTGACTACACTTGTTACAATCTATCTTTTCAGCCCTATACTTCGCGTAGTGCTGCATTCAGGGGATATCTCAAACTACATTATGCTTACCTGCCTTACGGCAGTTGTACAGTCATTATGCATAAATATTATTTCTTACTACAGGGCAAAAAACCAGGGGCTGGTTTTTATGATTATTAATCTGGCGGCCTCTTTGCTGCTTATTGCCGGAAGCCTCCTGTTTCTTGTGAAGTTAAATATGGGAATTCAGGGCATACTTATTTCACAGATCATGTCCTATGGCATAATCTGGGCTGTTGTAACAGCTGCTGTTTCTCTTAAGCACGGCTTGTCAGTCTCACCAAAATTGTTTCTTCTGCTTCTGAAATTCGGGTTTCCTCTCATATTTGCCATGGCAGGAAATCTATTAATGAATACATCGGCTGTCTATTTCCTGGGATATTTTACAAACCTTGAGCAGGTGGCAATATACTCACTTGCCTTTAAGATTGCATCAATTGCCGAGATGGTTGTAATTCTTCCTTTCCAGATGGCATATGAACCCTTTGTCTTTGCCAATCTGCATAACCCTGAAATTAAGGCAACAATATCAAAACTTACTACCTATCTGCTGCTTACTTTTACCGTAGTAGGATTCCTGATAGTTTTTGTATTCCGCGGCCTCATTCACCTTATTGCCCCGCCTGAATATAGTGACGCCTACATTTTTATATTCTTACTTCTGCCCGGTATTGCGGCCCAGGGGCTGCAATACGTGGGACAATCCTTGCTGCACGTTCAGAACAAGACTCATGTAACAGGAATAATAGTTTTCAGCCTCAGCCTTTTTAGTGTGGCATTAAATTATATATTTATCCGCCAGTATGGAATCTGGGGGCTCGTTGCTGTATTTAATATCATCATGTTTACAATTGCCGTAATGCTTCTTGTTCAGGGCTCCAGGACGTTTACTCTCAGGCTTGAACTAAGGCGCGTTATAATGGTAAGCCTTGCCTTTATTATACTCCTTGTAAATGCTTTTACATTCAGGAACGTTCCTGCATATTTCTATTACCCCGTGGCTTTAATTGTACTTTTGTCAACGGGTCTCACGCTGTACTGGGGCAAATTCCTCAAAAAAAATGAAAAGGCATTTCTATCCGGGTTGTTTAAAAAGAAGAATAACCGGGCAATTGAAAAACAGCTTACTGGTGAAAACTTATGACAGATCTTTATCTCATATTGGCTATTTTAATTGCAGGCATTCTTGCCGCGGCAGTTATATATATATCTGTAATCAGGTATGAAGCCGCTCTTTTACTCGTTGTTATATCCCCCTGGGTTTCTGCAATTTTCTTTAACAATTCGCCTTCATTCGACTACCAGTCCGAAGGGGGATTGGGCTCATACCTTAGAATCGGGATACTCGCCCTTACAGGAATTGCAGGCGTTATCAAATATCTGAAGCTTCTGCCTGTAAACAGGGGAAGGATATCAGTCCATTTTATACTCCTTGGCGTATTCCTCGTTCTGGCATTTGTATCTGTCAGTTATTCCATCGATAAGGAATTTACATTCATACGCACGGCATCTTTTCTTGCACTCGGGGGATTTTTGCTCGGACTGGACAGCTGGCTTCAAAGTGAAAAGGAGTTTGAAACTTCGCTTAACGTGGTGTTCTTCTTTATAGCTTTTTCCGTAATAGTAAATTCACTCGCTCTTATACTTCTGCCCGGAAGAGTCTGGTGGTGGGAGGCTGAAGAAAGATTCCTCGGGCTCTGGGATCACCCCAACACCCTGGGCGGGCTCTGCATGGTATCCTACCCCGTGCTCATGTGGAAATACAGGAGGGCTGTGAGCTTAAACTCAAAGCTTTTTGTTATTGCACTTGGCATACTGACGTTAATTCTTCACTACCTGACCGGAAGCCGTACATCAATTGTTGTTGCAATTGTCGGGCTTATAACGTGGTATCTTGTTGAGAGAAAACTTTTGAAGGCGGGAATTATTGCTGCCCTGTTTATTCTGCTTGCAGTTCTTGTAACACAATTCAAGCCTCAGGTTTTTCAAAGGGAGGGAGACAGCGGTATTACCGACCTTACTGGACGCGAAGGTTTCTGGCAGGGTGCCCGCATCTTAATTTCCGAGCGTCCCCTCCAGGGCTACGGCTACTCTGTGGAAGGCAAGGTGTGGGAGGATGCGAGGTTCTACGACCCCAAAAACTCCCTTTGGATCGGAAGCTCAAGAGCTTCACTACATAACGGATATATCTCAGTTGTAATAGGTGTCGGCCTGCTTGCATTTCTACTATGGTGCGCAGTTCTGATTCTTCCTCTATGGCGCATTTCTTTTATACCTGAAAGCGACTACAAGGCATTGATTATTGCCCTCATAGTAATGATTCTTTTATCGAATTTTGCCGAAACTGCAATAACCGGGGGCAACTCAATTAATTCAATATTTTTTTGGATAGCGTGGGTATTGGCGGGAAGGTCAGCTGTTCTGAAGACCGGGAACAACCTGATCGAAACCCCATACCTGATTGGAGAGTGAATCTATGAAGACGACTTATGTGTTGATTACCGCAGCAAAAAACGAAGAGGCTTTTATTGAAGACACAATTAGAGCTGTGTTAAGGCAGTCTATCCTTCCGCTTAAATGGATTATTGTAAGCGACGGATCAAAAGACTGCACAGATGAAATAGTAAGACAGTATGAGGCAGATTATGATTTTATTCAACTCCTCAAGGTGACGAGTAACGAGGGGAGAGATTTTGCCTCTAAAGTCTATGCGGTAAATATAGGCTACACACTCATAAAAAATCTTTCATATGATTTTATAGGCATTCTGGATGCCGATATAACGTTTGAAGTGGATTACTATAAAAAGCTGCTGAAGGAATTTGATGTTAATCCCAGGCTTGGCCTGGCCGGAGGACAGATATTTGATCTTTATGACGGCAAGATGCATAAAGGAATTAACAGCGACAACAGCGTCGGAAATGCCATTCAGTTCTTCAGGCGCGAGTGTTTTGATAAGCTTGGCGGGCTTACCCCGATTGCAAACGGCGGAGAAGACGGCGTGGCTGAAATATCTGTCAGAATGCACGGCTGGGAAGTTAAATCCATTTCACACCTCCCGGTCCTTCACCATAGAAGAACGGGTACGGCAGTCCTGAACATTCTTAACTTCAAGTTCCGCCAGGGGGCCGTTGAGTACTGCCTCGGATACCATCCCTTCTTCCAGGCTATGAAATGCATTTTCCGCTTCAGGGAAAAGCCATATGTCATAGGAAGCATATTCCGCTTTGCAGGGTTCTGGTGGACAACCCTGAAGCAGGAGGAAAGGCCTGTAAATATTGACTTTGTGCGCTATGTAAGAAAAGAGCAGATGGAACGCATAACAAATATTTTATACCAAAGAAATTTCTATTGCCTTTCGAAAACAGACAAAAACAAAGAGTATCTGGTGTAATGAAACATCGCAGAATTAAATTTGCCGTAAGTTTATGCTGCTATATAATCCTTCTTCTTAAGCGAGGTATCCTCAGGCTTATTGGCAAAGAGCCTGAAGGAAGGTGTACCGTTATTTATTTCCATTCTGTTAAAGGCAAGGAAATAGAAAAGTTCAGGTGTAAGATGAATCTCCTGGTAAAATATGCCGTGCCCTTAAGAGCCGACTACGCGGGCAGCCTCCAAAAGGGAAAGAACTACGTAGTGCTGACATTTGATGACGGCTTTAAGAGCCTGATTAAAAATGCCATCCCTGAACTGGTAAAACTTGGAATTCCCTGTGCAATTTTCTTCCCGGCAAAATACCTGGGGCGCAGGCCCGGATGGGAATTCAATAAGAGGTTCAACGACGAAGATGAAGAGATAATGACAGCCCGCGATATAAAAAATCTCCCGGCGGATTCTGTCCTGATCGGATCGCATTCATTATCACACAGGATCATGACAGACCTAGATCCCCTGGAGGTCGAGGAAGAATTCACAAAGTCTAAGGAGTATTTAGAATCATTAATCGGCAATGCTGTTCACTTGTTTTCATTTCCATATGGCGCTTTTAACAAGAGCCTCATTGAACATGCACTGGAAGCCGGATATAAAAGAGCCTTTACAAGCAGCTATGAAGTGCTGGCATCTGAATTAAATAGTTCCGCAGTTGGCAGGGTGAGGGTCGACCCCTCGGATAGTATACTGGAATTTAAGCTGAAAATACTGGGGGCCTATAAATGGATGAATTATTTCAGGCCCCTGAAAGAAAAGCTCTTAAGCCTGAAAGGCAGGAGCGTGGCAATAAAGAAGACTGACGCAGATTACAGGGCGTCGGAGGCTGGTTCATAAAGTATTATAAAGTTATATTTGCGCCGATGTCGGAAGTTTTTGCCTTTTTTGTTTTCCTTTGGGCTTCACCTTTTTCCTCCGATAAATTCTTCCCGCGCCCTTTAAGAGGAGAAGTGCTTTTGAGCCTGTAATTCTTTTTCCCGGGGTTCTGAAACCCCGGGTTTATGTTCAGGAGGTCTCCGGGGGAATGTATGATCCCTTCAGTCTCTTTGCCGTCGGTGCGGAAATAACAGTTATAGCCCACATCAAGAGTGCCTCTTCTGGAGGAGGGATCTGTAAAAAGAGCGGTACAGTTATAAAAAATATTGTTTATTACCTTTGCATTGTGCGTGTCATGCAGCTCGAATGCGTTGTCTGTGATGTTGACAAATGTATTGTTTATTATAAAAACTTCATATATAGGGCTTGGGTGAGCGGGGGAATGTGAGCCGTAAATGTTAAGTCCGCGGAACGTATCGTGGAAAATGTTGTTCCTGAAAGCAATATTCCTTACCGGCGGGGTAACTTCAGTTATCATCACAATCTCCTTGTTCAGGCTTCTTTCTCCCAGGCTGAAATCATTTTCTTCAAACGTAATATTGCTTGCAGGCCCCCAGGTCTGAACACAGTCTATATGAGGATGGGTGCCGTTTTCAGGGTCATTAAGTGAAATGTCGTGCACGCGGTTTTTTCTTATTATGTGGCCTGAGCCGAAAAACCTCATGCCGTCGGCATCCAGGTTCTGCGGGTTTGTCCTTGACCACTGGACGGTTCCTGAAATGTCATTATTTTCAATTGTGTTATTCTGTCCTGCAATCTGAATTCCGGCCTGCCCGCAGCGCGCCATTCTGTTTCCCCTGATAAGGCACCTGCTTGTTGCATCGGAAGTGAGGTCGTCTCCAAGGCGGATTCCTTCAAGAAATACATCGTGAATATAATTGTTGAGAATTTTTAAGCCGCGTCCCCTTAAGTGAATGCCGGCTCCTTCTTTCCAGCCTTTAGGAGAGGTCGAAGTAATTTCAAAACCGTCAATTTCAACGTGGTCTGCCTCAACAGTAAAACCCTTTGTAACAACACCTTTGCCGGAAGCCCTGAATGTGACGGGGGATTTTGAGGTGCCTGAAGTATGGATGTAAACCCTTTCGGGATAGTTCCCTTTTTTTACAATGCAGATGTCGCCTGCAGCGATAACCTCGGAGGCTTTCTGTATGGTCTTAAAAGCCTCTGATTCAGAGCGCCCGGAATTCGAATCGCTCCCATTATTTATATCGACATAATATGTACTTGATGCATATGACGAACACCCTGCAGCGGTAAGAATAACGGCCAGCAGAAATAATCTTAAACATGTACCCATATCTAAAGCCCGTAATGTGACTTGTTTTTGAAAAGGTTATAATCCAGTTTTATTATATAATAGAACCTAAATAAGGGAATAATTCAAGGCGATTGGCAAGAGGAAATTTATGAAGTTAATTGCACAGCCGGATGCTTCATCGGTTTATAAAAAGAGGATGGAGTTTTTTGAAACCCCGGGTAAAATAACTGTCGAAGTGGATAATGTGGATGAGAAGTTGTGGGATAGTTATCTGGAAGAATTTGAGGATGCTTCCTTGTACCAGACATGGGCCTACGGAAAATATTTCACTGGGGGAAAGAACCTGAGTCATCTGATACTTAAAAGAAACGGGCATATAGCAGCTCTTTCTCAGGCAAGAATACTTACGGTCCCTTTTCTGCAAAGAGGAATCGCATATATTTTCTGGGGTCCCTTGTGGAAAAGAAAAGGAGTACTTCCTGACAACAGGATCCTTGCAGACATACTGAAAGCAATGAATCGCGAGTATGTTGAAAAAAGAAAACTGATGCTCAGGATTGTCCCCGGATTGTTTGAGGAAGAATACGAAGAGATCTTTAAGCACTCTCATTACGAGAAAAATAATAGCTACAAACCGCAGAGGACAATTATAGTAGGCCTTGAGGCTTCACTGCCTGAAATAAGGGGAGGGTTCCATCATAAGTGGAAAAACCACCTTAATGTTGCCGAAAGAAATGAACTGCAGGTCCTCCGGGGAACTTCTGAGGATCTGTTTTTAATGTTTAATGGCCTCTACACAGAACTCCTTCAAACGAAGGATATTCCGGTGCCGGCTGACATAGATAATTTCATTAGAATACAGCATAACCTTTCCCAAAGGCATAAGATGCAGATAATGATCAGCACTTCGCAGGGCAGGGCGGCTGCGGGCCTTGTGGCCTCGCTCGTCGGCTCAACGGGCATTTGCCTTCTTGCTGCAGCAAATAAAGAAGGACGCGGGCTCCTGGGGACTTACCTTCTGCAGTGGGAGATGATTAAGTGGATGAAAGAACAGGGGGCCAGAGCCTATGACCTCGGGGGAATTGACGCTGAAAATAACCCCGGCGGCTACCGCTTCAAATCAGGCATGGGGGGAAGGGAAGTCAGGTTTTCCGGACAGTATGAATCCTGCTGGAGCCTCTCCAGCAGGATCATTGTTAATACAGGTGAATACTTAAGAAGAAGAAAAAAGAAATCTTAATCAGCCTTACTTCTCAATTATCATCTTTTTGTTTTCAATAAAATTGTTTGTCTTCATCTGATAAATATAAGTTCCGCTTGAAAGCTTTCCGGCATCAAACTGCACCTCGTAGCTTCCCTGTGACTTCTGCTCATGTACCAGCGTTGCAACTTCCTTACCCAGCATGTCGTACACCTTAAGTGTTACAAAAGAGTTCTCCGGAACAGAGTACTTAATAACCGTTGAGGGGTTAAAAGGATTCGGGAAGTTCTGTGAAAGCTCGTAGTTCTCAGGCGTCATATCTTCATCCGCAGCCTCAGCTTCCTTGCCGATACCAAGTTGGTACTGTGCTTTGTTATCAAATGATGAGATCACGTTGCCAGCCAGATCTTTTATGTTACTTACCGTTACAGTGTAAACAATCCCTCTTCTGTGCTTTGAAGTGGAAAGAATAACACCGTCCTGGGTTGAATTCATAGTTACGCCGCGTACTGTTATTCCATTGGAAATGCTGTAGTTCGACTTTAGCAGGGCTTCAGCCGAAGCAATCTTTTCAGAGAATGTTATTACCAGTTTGGAAGATGAAGTCAGGCTGGCTCCCATAACCTTGGGGGATGATACATCTGTAGTCGGGTTTACAATAACGGTTGAAGATGCATATTCATAAGCACCCATGTCATATGACGTACCCTGGGGTCTGGAAATTCCGCTAAGGTCAGCTGTAACATCAGAAAGAACAGCTCCTTTGTCGATCAGTCCTGATGTTGCCTGGAGGTGGTAATCTCTCTGAGAGGGGCTGACAAATTTAGGGTCTGTGCCCCACAGATCGCCCTGGTAATGCGTTCCGGCAGGAAGTGTACCGTCAGTATGGAAAAAGCTGTTATAGCCTATCTGAAGGCCTCCTGAGGCGGTTTTATCATCGATATAGAGCTCAACAGTATTGTTGAAAATATTATTCATTACCTTTGCATTCGGGCAGTCGTGCAGTTCAACCGGGTTATCCACGAAGCCGTCAAATGTATTGTTCTCAACCTTCAGGTTTTCAATAGGTGTGGAAGTACCGGAAACGTGGCTTCCGTAGATATTAAGGCCTCTTAAAGTATTATAGCAAACGTTGTTTCTGTATGTGATGTCGTTAACCGGGGCATTAACTTCTGTAACCATGGATATCTGCTTGTTTAAGGTAGGCTCTGCCATGGCAAATGTGTTGTTTTCAATTGTCATGTATGTGGCAGGTCCCCATGTTTGTACAGCATCGACGTGAGGGGCATTGCCGTTTTCAGGATCACTGAGCAAAATGTCATGAATATAATTATTGCAGATAATGTGGCCTGTACCGAAGAACCTTAAACCCACGGCATCCAAGTTCTGCGGATTTGTTACGGCCCACTGTACAACGCCTGCAATTTCATTTCCTCTTACCATGTTATTTGCGCCGCAGACAAGAATTCCTGATTGGCCTACGCGAATAATCTTATTATTCTGAAGCAGGCAGTTGGCCGTGGCTGTGGAAGCCGCATCATCGCCGAGCCTGATACCTTCGCGGTAGGTAATGTGAATGTAGTTATTAAGGACTTTTACGTACTGCCCTTTGATGTGAAAGCCTGCTCCCTCAACCCAGCTTGTGCGGCTTGTCTCTGTTACCTCGAAGCCGTCAACCGTAACGTAGTTTGCAATTATTGTAAAACCTTTTGTTACAGCACCCTGCCCAAGTGCCTTGTATACAATTGGAGCGTTCTGTGTGCCTGAGGTGCTGACGTTTATTCTTTCAGGATAGCTGCCCGGAACGACAAAGCATGTATCTCCTGCAGCCATGGAGTTTGCAGCCTTCTGAATTGTTTTCCAGGGGAGTGAGCTCGAGCGGCCTGAGTTTGCGTCGCTTCCTCTGGAGGCATCAACATAGTAGTTTATTGCCCAGCTCTTAGTATTCATTAAAATTAGAGCAAACAGTGTAAATAATAAAATCTTTTTCATTGGCGTCTTTCCCGTAGTTAAAAATCTGCTCAACCTCAGGAAAGAAAGGTGCCATTAGAAGAATTGTTAAATCGGACTAAAATGTAACATTTAGTAAATATTTTAAGTTTAAAGTGTGACTAATATTGCACAGATGGGGGCATGCGTACTCTGAATGCGGCAGAGGCCTGGGGGCTGTAAAAAGAGGGTACATACAAAAAAAGCAGGCCCTGTATGGTGCCTGCTTTTTTTTATTTATTTGTATTTATGCGTGATTACTGGAAGAGACCGGAAGACTTTACGGCGTCTCTGTAATACTTGAATTCCTTGTTGACAATCCTTTTGGATTCAACGGGCAGTTTGTTATAAAGAGGGAAGATCTCCTCCCAGTAATCCTTGATTTCGTTTAAGTTATTCAGCTTGGGAAGCGTATCCCTTACAGAATCCACAAGGTTCTGCGGTTCAGCTTCAACTGCAGGTTCACTCTGGGCTGCCTGGGGAGGCTTTTTCTGCTGCGGAGCTTCATATTTTGCGCTTGGCACAATCCCTTTTTCGTTCCAGAATGGATCGGCGTCTTTTCTTCTCCACTGGGCTTTTGTTTCAGTCTTACCGGTCTGACGGTCCTTTACCTCAACAAAAACCTTTACGGCATACTTTTTAACCCAGTCGCGGCCGTAGGCGGGCTGCCACAATTCCTTGGCGATTCCCAGATCCTTACAGCACCTTACCAGACAGTCACTCTTTGCGGCTTCATAGACCGAGGCCCAGCTAGTATTCCTGTTGTTTTCATAGTACTCATGCTCACCGAGTGCACGGCTGACGAAGCAGCCTCTTACATAAAGCGAACCGTCAAAACAGAGCGTATTGCCTATCTTTGAGATCGAGTGCTGGATCAGTGCCCACTGGCCGATTCCAAAGATCGAATTCAGCTTTTCACGGTAAAAGACCTGTGGATAATAGATCAGTCCGTCCGGGCGTATCTCAACTTCTTCCGGATTAAGCGGCGCCTCGAGTGCTTTCTGCTCTTTCTCCGTTACTGTAAGAAGGCTTGCCTTCTGGTACATGTTGTTGAAAGGAGTCAGATTTGTTGTCTCATTTTCGGCAATATTCTGCAAATTGTTCTGTTCATAGCTTGAAACAGCATTTTCCATAGTTTCTTCTCCTAATGGTTTTTAGCCAATGATAAGATTATTTTTTTCTATTATTTCGCAGCCGAGCGGTACTAATCCTGTTGCTTTGAAATATTTCTTTACTTCCTCTTTTTTAAGTTCACGCGAGTGCTTAACCAGCTGAGGACAAGCTTTTTCGAGTTCTTCCAGATCGAGCACCTCATCTGTTATAACGTGCGAGGATTTTCTCCAGCTTACCTTTACAGTCCCGAAATCCACATTTTCACCTTCAGGAATGAAAGCTTTCAGCGTTTTCTTTACCGATTCTGCCTTTTTCTGCAGCCTCGTCTGAACGGCCTGAAGACGCTTTATCTCTTTTTTTACCACTTCTTCCATATCCGCACAGTAAAGATTGTACTGTGCCAGACCGTATACCAGATCAGAACGCGACTGACTAAGAGTTTCCAGTTTATCACGGACCTCGGGCAAAAGCTCTCCTGTTTCCTCGGAATAGCTCGAATCAGAATCAAGCAGACCCTGAATATCCTGATCAATCTGAAAAAGTTTGAAAGTATCGCTCATCTTTTTTTACCTTTACCTTTCTCTGTTTTCCGTCCCCATAATTCATCTGTTTTTAATCTTGTCCGGACTATGAATATAGTGACGGGCATTCTGAAATAAAAACCATATTTTTATCCGAAAAGTTCAGTTTTTGGAGCATTTTTAAGGAAAATTAGGGGAAATAATCGTCCCCTTTGACGCCTGAAAATGCCTGTTTTTAAGGAGAAAAAGGGCAGGGAAACGCCCCCTAAAAAGGGAAGGTTTTATGACCAGAAAGATGACACTTTAATCGGGCTTTTTAGCCTGGCATGATTATGGTTTCCTTTTACTTCCGGGGCAATATTTTAACCTCTGTCCCTGATAAATAGTTCGGGAAATTTTGACGCTAAGTTCAGAGGTTTATTGACTTAATTGCTTTATATTTTTAACTTAAGAAAGCATTAATAGGGTTATTGGGCGGATTTTTGTGTGTTAACTTTGCCTTTATGTTTACCTGCCGGAATTTGGATGCCTAATGCTTTGATTTCTTGTGATAACGTTTGTTTACGCTCCTGCAGCCCGCTATTCTTAAATAGCAATAACATTTTAAGTTTGAAACAATTTTATTATCCATATAACCGGTATCTGGTAATAATGTAATTTTGCGGAGCTGTATGAAATCAAAACTGTTACTGACCCTGGCATTCATAGCATTTATGACTTATGAAGGCTTTGCCCAGCTGGCACAGAACAGCTGGAGCTATTCCTTTGGCCTGGCTTATCCCAGATACATCAGTTCCGGAATCTCTCCAAGCGAGTATAATTACGGAGTATTCCATTCCTTCCAAAGAAATTTCTCTGAGCACGTGGGACTGAGAATTTCGGGCAATTATAACCGCCTGCAGGGAAAATTTGGAACAATTGAAGAGAAAACAGACCTCCTGAGCGCAAACTTCGACCTGGTTTATTACTTCGCCCCCTGTGAACCGGTCTCTCCTTACTTCCTTGTTGGTGCGGGTGCTTTTATCTTTAAGGTAAGCAACCCTATCAGCCCCGGCCTTTCAAGCAAATTCCTGAGGGATTACCAGATCGATGCCGGCCTGGGTGCCGAATGGTACCTCTCTGAGGACTGGAGGCTCGAGACGGAACTGGATTACACTACTCCTGCTACAAGCAGAATTGACGGCGTTACCTCGGGCTTTAACAACGGGCTTCTTGGCGGTAACTACGATACATATGCCACTTTCCGCCTGGGCGTTATTTACTACTTCTCAAAAGGGGAGCCTTCAAAACTTTGCGACCTCTACAGCGGCCTGGCAAAGGAAACCCCTGAAATAGATTATGACCGCATAGAGAGCATAATTAAAAAATACCAGACCAAACCTACAGAGACTGTAGATTACGACAGAATTGAGGACATAGTTAAAAGAAACCAGACTCTTGCCGCTCCGCAGATGCAGAAACAAAACTGGCAGCTTGTTGGCGTAACCTTTGACCTGGGAAGTGCAAAGTTCAAAACAGAGGCTTATCCCATACTTTATAACGCTGCTCAGATGCTCGTGCAGAACCCTGATCTGAAAGTTGAAATACAGGGCTATACAGACGACATAGGCTCCGATACATATAACCTTAACCTTTCACTTAAAAGGGCCGATGCCGTTAAGGATTACCTCGTAAGCCACGGGGTCGCGGCAAACCGCCTTAGCGCCGTGGGGCTTGGGTCACAGAATCCTGTCGGCAGCAACAAGAGCCCAAAAGGCAGGGTACTGAACCGCAGGATAGAATTTAAGATATTAAATTGATATATTTAGTAAAGTAGAAATTTTTAAGATTAATAAAGGGTTACATACAGATTGTAACCCTTTTTTGTGTAACATGATAAGAAAGATATTTTACCTGCTCGTAATGCTGTCCGGGATCCTGCCGGCCCAGACAATTACTTTTGATGAGTTCCTGACTATAAGCAAGGGATCATTAAACCGCGATGCCCTGCTTGAAATGAAAAATATTCTGCCTAAGAATTTTGCAATTACAGCACTGGACTATGCCGACTTCTCAGGCGACGGTAAAAACGACCTGGCTATAGCCGTAAGACCTTTGAACAGGCACGACAGGACCATCTACGTCTACATGTTCTGCGATTCCCTTAAGCATTACACACTCGTTCACGCCGATACTATGAAGTTTGTCGTGCTTCCGATTGAAATAGGTTTCAGCATCAGTAACAGGGTCTGCTACATTACACAGAAAATTGAGGATAAAAGCTGGGCCATTACAGGCTACTCCTTTGTAAAAAATGAACTTGCACTTGTGGATTATTACAGGACCCAGGTAAAGCCGTTAAACAAAAAAACTGATATCGGCCTTGAGCGCTATAACAACTACAGGAACCTTGAGGCCTTTACAGGGTACTACGACGTTAATACACTTAACGAGTACAAAAAAACAAAGTACTTTTACCATCCCGTATACGCACTTAAAAGAAATGTTTACTCAGGCTACGACAGAAGTGTGGCTATAGATAAAAGCTGGCTGTGGGATAACTCTAAGCCTGGCCTCAGCCCCTCCTGGGGCAATGTTACCATTTCTCAGGATGAGACACAAAAAGATGATCCCGAAATGGTAATTGACCTCACCTTAAACAGAAATTTTTTATCCGGCATCGATTCGCTTTTACTAAACGAGCTGACAATCTGCTTCGACCGTTCGGCTGAAAGGCTGATTAAAGGCGCAACCAGAAGGGGGGAGAAGTTCAGGGAATCGGCCGATGAGGACGTGGCAAGAATAAACGTCAGCTTCACTGCAAGCAATCCCTCCCAGGCAAGGATTGTTACCTCAATTGGAAGCAATTACAGGCTTAAGAGGGCATCAGAAATAAGACTGTCGGGAAAAAAATCGGGCGACCTGACCTTCAGGCTTAGGCTCCCTATGGAAATGCTTAACATTGCCCCGAATATGAACGAGATTGGTACTTTTATATCCCTTGCCCTGAAGGCTAAGGACGGGAGTGACATACTGCTTAAGGATTCCGACGGCGACTATGACGATCCTTCCTCATATGCAAGAATGGTACTCCTGGGTGAAGGGGAGTACTACGGGAACATTCAGACGAACAGGTTTGATCTTCTCTTAAAAAAACTCTCGCAGAACGGAATTTTTTAATGGGAATTTTCCTCGTTTACCATACCCCTTTACTTTTTAATAAATTTGTTTTATGTTAAGGCAAACATATTCTTTTAATTTTATCCGGCGAGGTAAAGAAAGATGACAAAGACGAAATTACAACTTATAACAACAAGGGAGAACCTCCGCGGCCTGTTATCTGACTGGTCAAGGAGGATTTTTTGTATATGAACATAAAAGCTAAAATTATTGACCAGGAAGGTATGAACCGTACGCTTACGCGCCTTGCGCACGAGATACTGGAGAGGAACAAGGGTACAAAAAATCTGGTGCTGATCGGTATGAGAACGCGCGGTGAGTTTATTTCCAGAAGACTCCTGGAGAAGATTAGGGAAATTGACCACTCGGAGCCCCCGTACGGAGTGCTTGATATCACTCTCTACAGGGATGACTTCCGCAAGCGCCTCAAACAGCCGCAGGTCTCTGTAACAAACATAACCTTTGACATTAACGAAAAAGACGTCATACTTATTGATGACGTCCTTTATACCGGCAGAACCGTCAGAAGCGCCCTCGATGCCTTGATGGACCTCGGGCGGCCTTCTACAATCCAGCTCTGCGTTTTAGTCGACCGCGGGCACCGCGAGCTCCCGATCAGGGCCGACTTTATCGGGAAAAATATCCCTACTTCATTCAATGAGGAAGTAAAAGTGAAAATGAAAGAAATAGACGATGAAGACGCCGTCTATTTAATCGATATTTCTAAAGAATAGATATTTCCTGAAGGCGAAACCGTTGTTTCGCCTTTTTTTTGATAAAACAAAATTTAAGTAATTCTTAAAATTAAAGAGAGAATATTACATGCCTTTATCAAGCAGACATCTACTGGGATTGCAGGGCGTTCCAAAGGAAGATATACAGCTCATTTTAGATACGGCGGTCACTTTCAGGGAAGTGCTGGAAAGGCCGATCAAGAAGGTCCCGACACTTCAGGGGAAAACCATTGTAAATCTTTTCTTTGAAAACTCCACCCGCACCCGTATCTCATTTGAACTGGCGCAGAAGCGCCTTTCGGCCGATACGATCAACTTCTCAACTTCCACGAGCAGTACAAAAAAGGGAGAAACCTTCAAGGATACTGTAAAGAATATTGAAGCCATGAAAGTCGACATGATCGTAGTGCGCCATGCCTCGGCAGGAGTTCCGCAGTTCTTAACACGCATTTCAAATGCAAATATTATTAACGCCGGTGACGGCGCACACGAGCACCCCACGCAGGCCCTGCTGGATATGTATTCAATCAGGGAAAAGTTCGGACGCCTGGAAGGACTTAAGGTCTGTATCGTTGGCGACATCGCTCACAGCCGCGTGGCGCTTTCAAACATATTCGGGCTTAAGGCCATGGGCGCCCACGTGTCGCTCTGCGGCCCTGCAACCATGATCCCGAGGGATATTGAAAAGCTGGGAGTAAAGGTAATACACGACATTGACGAGGCCATACGCGAAAATGACGTCCTTAACGTCCTTAGGATCCAGCTCGAGCGCCAGGCGGGCGCCTTATTCCCAAGCCTGAGGGAATACCACAACTACTTCGGCATAACTTCTGAACGCCTTGAGAAAAACGGAAGGGATATTGTTATTCTACACCCCGGACCCATAAACCGCGGCGTTGAGATCTCTTCGGAAGTGGCCGACGGACCGTATCAGATAATTCTCGATCAGGTGACAAACGGTGTAGCTGTCAGAATGGCTGTGCTCTACTTATTAGGAACATTAAACAAGGCGGATGGAAGATGAAAATAATATTAAAAAACGCGAGGCTCCTTAACCCGGAGCAGAAACTAAATGAAACCAGTGACCTGCTGATTACTAACGGCGTAATTACAAAAGTCGGCAGCCTTAATGCTGAAGACACAAAAAATGCTAGAACATTTGAACTTAATAATAAATACGTGGTCCCCGGGCTTTTTGACATGCACGTCCACTTAAGAGAGCCGGGCAGGGAAGATGAAGAAACTGTTGTTACAGGAAGCAACAGCGCCGCTGCAGGAGGTTTTACGGGACTTGCATGCATGCCGAACACCAATCCGGCAATAGACTCGGCTGAAATTGTAAGCTTCATAAAAGAAAAAGCAAAAAACCACCTCGTGGATGTCTATCCTGTAGGCGCTGTTACAATGGAAAGAAAAGGTGAATCTCTCAGTCCTATGGCTGAACTGAATGAAGCAGGCGTTGTGGCATTTTCTGACGACGGCGATGCCATTAAAAATGCAAGAATTTTAAGGCTGGCATTTGAATACGCCTCAATGTACGGCATACCCATTATGGAACACTGCGAGGATGAATCCCTGGCCGGTGGTGTGATGAACGAGGGCGTTACCTCTACATTCTTAGGACTTCCCCCGATGCCTTCAATTGCCGAAGACCTGACCGTTATGCGCGATATAATGATGGCTGAATACACGGGCGGCAAAATTCATATCACCCATATCAGCACAAAAAACTCAATTGAAATGGTACGCCAGGCAAAGAAAAGGGGAGTCAAAATTACCTCAGACGTTACACCCCACCACTTCTCTTTGACTGAAGAAGCCCTTAAGAATTACGACACAAATACAAAGATGAATCCCCCCTTAAGGACGAGGGCCGACGTGGATGCCGTGCTTGAAGCCTTAAAAGACGGCACCATAGACGCCATTGCAAGCGACCACGCGCCTCATTCAATTGAGGAAAAAGAGATGGAATTTATCTATGCGCCTAACGGAATAGTGGGACTTGAAACCGAGCTCGGCCTGGCCTTAAGCGAGCTTCTGAATAAGAAGATCCTTTCAATTGAGGAGATTGTAAATAAACTGTCGGTTAACCCAAGGAAGATTCTGAACCTCCCGGTTCCGAAAATTGCCGAGGGTGAAATTGCCAACCTTACAATAATCGATCCCGAGGTTGTCTGGACGGTTGACGTTAAGCAATTTAAGTCCAAATCAAAGAACTCTCCTTTCGACAAGAGGCTTTTGACCGGAAAGGCCCTGGGTGTTATTAACAAGGGTAAAATGTTCTTTGAAGATAAATTCTTTGCGATTTAATCCTGTAGTTCTTAATATGTAATGTTTATTCCCATTTCCATAAATAATCCGGGGTTATATAAGCATGAAAGAGAAAAATGTGTTCCTTATTCCTGCAGCTTTAATCGCTGCAGGACTTATTATCTGCGCCGTTATTATGGCTTTGACCTGGCGCGCTAACAGGAAAGCCGATCAGACAATTACCGTTACCGGTTCGGCAAAGAAGGAGATAACCAGTGACTTCGGCCTCCTTAGGGGAAGTATCTCTTCGCGCGCCACTACGGCTGAGGAAGCGTTCAATGAGCTGAACCGTCAGAAGCCGATCCTGCTTGAATACCTTGCCTCAAAGGGGTTCCCTCAGGATAAGGTTACTTTCTTTACAGTTAATTCTTTTCCTGTCTATGAGGTGGGCCCGAATAGGGAACAGACGGGAAGATTGCTCAATTATAACTACAGCCAGAGAATAGAGATCAGTTCAGCCGACGTTAATAAGATTCGGGAAATATCGCTTGAAATCAGTTCACTGGTTAAAAAGGGCGTTACGTTCATGGTGGAGATGCCTGAATACTACTATACTAAGCTTGCGGACCTAAAAATCCAGGTACAGGCTGAGGCCGCAAAAGACGCCATTAACCGCGCGCAGAGGATTGCCGAGGCCACGAACAGATCCTTAGGCCCCATTAAGTCGGCCAGGATGGGAGTCCTTCAGATTACGCCGAAGTTTTCAAACATGGTCTCCGACTACGGTGTAAATGACTTAAGCTCAATTGATAAGGAAATTACAGCCGTAATTTCGGCCTCCTTCCAGCTTGAATAAAATAAAAAAGGCATGCGCTTTCTAAGCGCATGCCTTAATAAACTTTTGGGAAAAATTGTTTTACTTCAGAATCGACATCTTCCTAATTTCTGAATACTGGCCCTGTCTTAATTCATAAAAATATATTCCGCTTGGAACGTTCTTTGCGTTAAAATGGATGGAGTATTCTCCTGATAGCTTAAAGCCGTCTAAAAGCGTTGCCACCTCACGCCCGAGTATGTTATAGACCTTAAGGGTAACATTGCCGCTTCTTTCAAGGCTGAACTTAATTGTCGTCTCAGGGTTAAAAGGATTCGGGTAGTTCTGTGAAAGGCTGAACTTTGCCGGGACTGCCGGAGCGCCTTTCTGTTCTACTCCTGTAACAAGCGCGGGGTTCCCTTTTGCAAGTATAGTCCCCCAGTCGCCCGAGATCCAGAGCGTGGAATCATTCATCATATGCATTGAGAAAAGGTCGTATGCGGTTGAAGCCCACTGTTGTGTCCATGTTGTGCCGCCATCAGTGCTGTAAAGAACGAGTCCTCCGTCGCCAACGGCATAAACAACGCCCGCCGACCTGCTTTCAACAGAATTTATATTAGCCGTAGTGTTTGTAGTAAGGCGTGTCCAGGTTTGTCCGCCGTTAATGGTCTTTAATATTGTGCCGTTTGAGCCTGAAGCATAACCGTTGTTTAAGTCTCGGAAGTCCACGTTTACAAGCGCATAGCCTGTATTCTCATTTTGCTTTGTCCAGCTTTGTCCGCCATTTTGCGTATGGAGTATGAGCCCGTTTTCGCCGCATATCCAGCCGTTCTGTGTGTCTTTGAATTTTATTCCGAATAAAATACTTGTTACGCCGGGATTCTGGTATGTCCAGGTTTTGCCTCCGTCCATTGTATGGATTAGCTTACCCTGTTCACCAACAGCCCAGCCGTTATTGAGGTCGACAAAGCTTACAGCTTCAATCGTCTTGGAATCAAGCTGTGTATTTATCTGCTGCGTCCATGTAGCCCCGCCATCAGAGGTATGCAGAAGTATTCCCATGTCTCCAACAACCCAGAGGTTATCTTTTCCCACGGCAGCTGCGCCGTAGAATGAGTCTCCTGTAATCCCCTTGGTTATGTTGTCCCAGGTTTTCCCGCCGTCATTGGTCTTAAGCATATAACCCCACTGCCCGCCGGCAAAGCCATTCATGTTGTTGCCGAAGGTAATCCAGTTGACGCTTGGAGCAGTGCCTTTATTTGTGAAGTTCCAGGCGCCGGTTCCGGTTTTGCTTGCCAGCATCCCGAAATCCCCAACAGCCAAAAGTGTTCCCGGAGTTCTGGACAGGCCGTGTACCGAAGTATAAATGCCAAGAGCTTCATTTGTCCAGCTGCTTCCGGAATTAACTGAATGCAGCATGGTGCCGTTATCGCCCGCAACATAGTATTCCGATGGGGAAGTAAAAGTAATGTCGTTTAAGCCTTCTGTAACGCCTGAGGCAATTGGGCTCCAGCTCGCGCCGCCATTACGAGTGACATACATTGTTCCGCCGCTTCCCAGGATAAAGCCTGTCGACTGGTCAAGGAACTTAACCATCGTGTTTATAACCGTGGTAGCTTCACCGGTTGCTTTTGAGCTCCAGCTCGTTCCGCCATTTGTTGTATAAAGAACAGTTCCGTTTGAGCCAACGGCAAAACCGTTTGTGCTGCTTATAAAGCAAATGCTGTTGATGCTAATGTTTGTTGGAACGCCCTGCGACTGCTGAGACCAGGTTTTCCCTCCGTTCAGGGTTGTAAGAATGGTCCCGTTATCTCCTGCAGCCCACCCTAAGTTTTTGTCGAGGAAGAAAATTGAGTTAAGTCCGTTAGTGTTATTCGGTCTTCCGTTCTTGTCGTTCTGCTGTATCCAGTTGGTTCCTCCGTTGGTTGTGGCAAATATGGCGCCGTAATCGCCTGCAATAAAGGCTGTAATTGAATCAACGACAGATATGCTCCTGAAGTTATCTGTAATAGCTTCAAACTGTATCTCCCAGCTTTTCCCGGCGTCGGGGCTGAATAAAATTGTGCCGCTTTCGCCAACGGCATAGCCGTAAAATTCATTATAAAATGAGACCGCCCAGAGCGTATTCGACTGCGGCCTGGGGTTCTGCCAGCGCCAGTCCTCGGCTCTGGCGGTTATGTTCATCGTTATAAATAAAAGAAGGAGTATTTTTATTTTCATTCTCTTAGAATCCTATTCCTATTGTGCCCGTGAAATGATAAGATGAAAAATCGTTATAGTCATCGTTCGACTGGTTTCTTAAGACTCCGGTGCCGAGCATTACGTCGAGGCTGAAGCCAGGGAAAAGTGTAAAGTTTTTAGAAACGTATACTTCTACTGAATTGGTCAGGTCATTGCGTTTTTCATTATTTATCTGCACACCGTCCAGGTTCAAAGCAGGCGCTTCAAAGTTCTTCTGCTGGAAGTTGTATTCCATAGACATCTGCATATTCCATGGCAGGGGCTGGTCCACGGCAATTTTCGATTCAAAGCCCTCATAGCTGAAGAAGTCATTGTATAAATCTTCTGAAAGCATTGACGTGTTGGCGTATTGTGCCAGATACCTGGTCAGGGTCTTGGGGTTATACCTGTAAAGGAAGAGGGTTCTTAATGCCGTCTGGCTTTCCCACCTTTTATTAAAAAATACTCCTGCCGTAAACTGCGAGGTGCCGTTTTCCTGTGGCTCCAGGAGTATCTGCTTTGATGATGGGACCGTTATCTTTGATCCGAGCTTGCCTTTACCCTGGCTCTTCTGGTTGAAGCTTCTTTTGGTCTCAAACTTTGTCGTGTCGTAGATCGACTGTGTGTAATACTTTATGCCTCCTGAAAGTGAGAGGCCGTACTGATAGGATACGTTATATCTGTTATATATCTGAACGGAGAGCTGGTCTGTAAAGTTGGAAAGTTCAGAAATATAGGCGTAACTTCTCAGTCCTGCGGAATTTGTAATCCTGAGCGAGAAGAGGTCTCCGGGAACGGTTTTATACGACGCAGTAAACCCGGTGCCGAAGTTGTCAAATTCCCTGAATGCATCTTTGTCGTGCCTTGCTCCTGCCTGAAGAGTAAAGTTGAGGTAGCTGGCGCTGGAGTCTTCCGTTACGCTTTCTGCCGATTCTTCCTCTTCTGCGGGCTCTATCTCCTCAGACTCTGTTGACGTGGAATCATCACCTTCTGAGGCTTCTTCATCCATGGGAGCAGCCCCTTTTTCCAAGCCGGCCGAAGGCTTCTTTGTTAGCCTCAGGTTATATTTGGCGAAAATGTTGTGCTCGTAAAAATTTCTGTCGCTTAACTGGTTAAAAAGCATAAGGCCCGAGACGTAGCTGAAAGAAAGCCTTGAAGCCTCAAAATCTTTCAGGTAATTCATCTCCAGATACGATTGCCTTAGCTGATCGGGCTTCCTCTGGTAATTATAAAGTGGATTATTATAATAACCGAAGCTCGTGTTGCCGTAAAATGAAAACTGCGGAAATGCCTTCGAAGAAAATAAAACTATAATGGCTGCGGCTATTAGCAGTGTCTTATTTGCTTTGCAGTTCATCCTTAAGCTCCTTTTTTGTTGTTTCCACCTGGGGCTGAGTAATCTGCGAGGGCTTTACTTCAAACCTCACTGTTTTATCCCAGGTGCGTTTTTCTCTTTTTATGTATTCTGAATAAATGGCCTTCACAACAATATATATCCAAAGCTGGCAGTAGCTGAAATAACTTAGCACTATGAGAAATATATTCTTTATGCTTTCTTCCTCGTCAAAAGATATGGCAAGCGTAATTTCAAGAATAAACAGGAAGAACGCCATGATCCAAACAAAAGTGTAAGGGCCGGGAAGTGCAATACTGACCAGGTTCAAAGCACTGATTATGAAAAGAACGTCAGAAATCAGAATTGCGGCAAAAAATACGTAATAAAGAGAAAGGTTGTATAAAAGATCAAAAGCCAGACGCTTGTTCTTGAACTTCGGTATCTGCTTGAAGAACTTTGCAATTACGTAGTTGTTGCCCCTGACCCATCTCATGCGCTGCTTTATCCAGACCTTCCACTCCTGCGGCTCCTGTTCGTATGTAATTGAATAGGGGATAAACTTAATTTTGTAGCCTTCCTGGTAAATTCTTATGCTGAGCTCTGAGTCTTCAGTGAGGGCTTCTTCATCCCATCCTCCGAGCTTGTATATGAGCCACTTCCACATTACAAAGTTTGTCCCTGGCAATGTTGCTATCCTGTGCATCTGCCAGCGTCCTGCCTGAAGCATCGACTGGAAGCTGAGGGTTTCAATATTGATGAACTTTGTAAGAAGGTTTGTGTTTTTGTTTACTGTTCTGAATTTCCCGAGCACCGCACCCAGGTCCTTATGTGTTGTAAGCTGAATTACCAGGTACCTTAGTGCATTCGCATCCGGGGTGTTGTCGGCATCATAAATGGCTATGATATCGTTTTTAGCCTGCCTGATCCCGAGGTTAAGCGCGCGGCTTTTTCCCTTTCCGCCTTCGCCCTTGGGAACGTCAAAAAGAACCACGCGGCTGTCTAAAGATGCATAATGCTGTATGATCTCTTTAGTCCTGTCTTTCGATCCGTCATTGATAACAATTATTTCAAGCTTGTCTTTTGGATAATTCAACCTTAACATTGCTTCAATCGTTTGTCCGATTACCTTATCTTCATTATGAGCAGGAATAAGAATGGTGCAGGAAGGGAGGTCATATTCTTTAGCGTCAACTTCCTTCTTCTCCTTCAGGCTCTTCATATAGTTGAAATAGCCGTATACGGTCAGTATAAACTGATAGCCGATCATGAACCATATCAGAATGACAGCAACGACAAATAAAAAGCTTAAATCTACTTCTAAGACTGACATTGATTTTCCTTTAATTAAAATAGTAGAGTAGTAAGTATTACTTTTATTAAAAACCACAGGCACTAAAACCCGTTTTTCCCAACGGCTAAAAAGTTTTATGCACCTCCAAGACCAAACCTCTTCAAAAACATCAGACCATTATTTCCAATCAGAGGATTTTAGTGCCTGCGGCTTAATTTAACGGTATTTCCTTTTATATATTTTCATCGTAAAGTACATTACCATGAGCATCATGATTGCAATTGATCCGAAAATTGCAATTCCGTTAGATGACCATAAGCTTGTCAGGTTGATCCCGTAAGAGAACGCATCTCCTGCAACCAGTTCCACCTGGTGGCGCCCTGTGGGCAGGTATATGCTGTAGCAGTCGCTTCCTTTCAATACCGTAAAGCTGTAATCGTGTCCGTCAACCTTAACACTGGTCGGCTCACGGTTGAGGGAAATAACGTTCCGCGCCTCAGAATCGTATTCAAATTTTATCCCCTGCATTCCATATGCGACAGAAAGGATATTGCCCGTAAATGACATGATCCTTGTCTGAAGCTCATGCGTGGAGAATGTATTTGTGATATTCATGTTGAGCTTTATAAAATGCTTTCCTGCCGGAATCAGATATGAATTCTCCCTCGAAGGCGCAATTGGGCTTCCGTCGAGCAGAATTTCCTTTATGTCCTTCGGAAGACGAATTGTAAATGAGTAGGGCGAGTTTACCTCATATCCGTCTCCTGTAAAACGGTACTCAACCTTGCTTGCAAGGGCATAAGGCAGGAAGAACATATCCTGCGGATTTACGCTCGACTCGGCATAAATGGTTAGTCTTGGTGCTCCCATGGAGGCTGCTTTTACAAGAAGGAAGCTTTCCGTTCCGGTCTGTATCTCTGTCGGGAAGGGGGTTGCCAGAGACTCGTTGTTTCTGAATGTAAGTATGTTTAAGTCCAGAAGCAGCTTTGTGCTGTCGCCGATCAAGCTATTATACTTCCTTCCTATTTCAACATAACGCATCGGGTCGGTTGACCAGAGGTTCTGCGGATCTTCTACCTGCAGGAGGAAATTATGCTTTTTCTGCAGTGAAATTATGCTCGTCATATCGACGCCTATATAATCCTTTAACTCAGGAGACCCGTAGCTGTCCATCGCAGTTACAATTACCTGAAAGCCCTTCTTCTTCTGTGCGAAGGCGTTAAATGCTGTAAGAAGCCTTTCATAGACTTCTGAAAGCTTGTTTATCCTGTACTCTGTCACAAGAGACTTTACGACGGGGTTGGTCTTCCAGTATGAAGCCGTTCCGGGAGTAAAGATCTTCTTCAAATCCAGATTATATCTCTGTTTGAACTCCTTCTGTGCGCTTTCATGCATCGGAGTGTAAAGGTTCGGATTCTCCAGCCCTTTACCGGCCTCGAAATAAAGCTCTGCCAGGTTTACGCCGTCCCACTGATACGATCCCAGGAACCTGGTAAACTCCGTCGTCATTGCCTTCAGGCACTCCTGATCGGTAAGAGCAACAGGATAGCGCCACGAAGGCCTTACATCCTCACCCTTGTAGTTTTTCTCTCTCCACTCCGGATGCTCCTGGTAAAACTTCAGGCTTACCTGCGGGGGCTCCAGCCATGCATAAACCAGTATTCCGTTGGCATGTGCCAGCTCAATTAGTTTCTTGTAATCATAAGTATACTTGGGATACTGGTGCCAGCCTGCAACATGAATTATTCTTATACCCTCGTGTACCCACTGCTTGACCAGATCCTCTGTGCTCGTAGTGTGCCTGAATCCGGGATCGAAGTATACCTCCAGGTTGTCGCGCCTTACTGCGGGCCTTAACTGGAAGTACTTTCTGACGTGTTCGAGCAGGAACGGGTAAAGGCTGTACCCGTGCTGCGAAAGGGGATCAAACCTTGAGCCTAAGAACAGAACCTTTCCTTTGCCGAACGGCTTGCCGATCTCAACAGGTGCTCCCGTCATTTCGTCCGTGGAGAATATCTCGTCAACTTTGTCCTCAATTTCCAGCTTGTTCATAAGCTCGCCTTCTCTCCAGAATATCTTCTCTTCCATGAAGAACTTATCCCTTATTCCATGAACTTTTATTCTGGTCTGGCTGAACTTAATTCCCAGTTCCTTTGCAACTTCATTCTTAGTATCGGTAATCAGGTTGCCGCCCTGCTCAACGTACTGTGTAATTATGTCGTAATCCTTGGGCTGAAGCGAGTCTACTGCGGCGTAAGGAACAATAAGCAGGCTGTAGCCTTTGGGGTTGATTGCCTCTCCTGTAAATATCGTATCGACATTTATGTTAACGCTCTTGAAAGCTGCAACCAGTGAGGCCTGGTCGTTATATGCCGCGCCGTTGGCATAGTGGTTCCAGAGAACTGCAACCTCGGCATTGCGCCATTTTTCATCTGTATGAAAAAGACTGTTGTAAATCTTTTTGAAGAAATTTACCAGCTTTTCAAAAAATGAAGGTTCATATTCCTTGAACTCTATAGGTTCAGCCTTGTAAAGCTCCCCGGGCTGAAGCTTGATGTTTTTTGTTATAAGGCCCGAGAGCTTCTTATCTGAAATGGTTTTCTTTTCTACCTCGCCTTTATCGTTTATGTAAGACTCGGTAAGAAACTGATCGTTTAATTTTACTGAATAATCCTGCGAACCGGTAAGTATTATCCTGTTATTGGTTCTTACCCAGTTATTGTAATCCTTCAGGTCTATGTAGTTGTAGCCAAGGGCACGCACCCCGTCAACGAGCTCTTTTAAGAGGCTCACGTCCAGAAATGAATGGAAAAAGCAGGCTGCAAAGCCGTCCCTGACATTAAGGTTTACCTTTGCCCCCTTAATTATATTCTGCACGTACTTGCGGCTTACGTTAATATCCTTGTCAAGAGGAATGTATCCCAGGTTTTCGGGAAATATCTTCTGCCCGAAAAGATCTTTATTTATGACGTAAGGGAAGTACTGGCTGTAGTCTGAGCTTTCAATTGCGAGCCTCTGTTCAACTGCAGTAGAGAAGTACTGGCTTACTGTTTTATAAAGAAGGAAAGAAGCCGTATAGTGCGGCGTCTCCCAGGCAACAGGGTAGAGGCCGTTTTTCATTAGCTCCTGAATGCCCATTTCAATCTTCTGCCTTATGTCTGCTTCTGTCTGGTTTTTTATAACCTTGTCTGCATTGCCGTCCCAGAATTCGAAGTCTCCTGCTGTAATGCCCCTGTACTGGTGAGTCGAGCCGTGCATGACGATTGACCCGCCGTTTCTTACGGCATACTTAAGAGCATCCACCAGGTCGGGCTTGTCCGAAAGGCTGAGCCTTGTGCCATCGCCAGGATTTACATAAAATGGGATTACGCCGACAAGAAAAGGTATACCGCGCTCCGAGAGTACATCCACCACTTCTCTTATCTTGTCCGGGCTGTCTGTGGGGTTTATGTCTTCAATTCTTAGTATGGCTGAATGAGAGCTCTCGTGATTTTCATGCAGAATGTCATGAAGCATATCTGCAAAAAGAAGATACCTGTCGGTTTCGGTAGCATAGGAAAAAGGCGAGTCGGCAATGTAGATCAGGTTATCAGACTTTATGATGTACGGCACTTCCATTTTCTTTTTTGTGGAATATGCCGTAGCCATTACAACAACTTTTTTCCTGTCGGAGATTTCAATAATGTTGTTTTTGCCTTCCCCTTTGGTAAAAATCTTTTTGTTTGCCTTTACCTGGTCAAACTGGTAAGAGGAATCGATTCTTGAGACCGAGAAGCCGTACTTATTTTTGAAAGTTTTATTATTTGAGCTTTCAGCCATGCCGGTGTTCATCCATATGACCGGCTTGTTCGTCCTTATGACGTCATCAGCAAACTTCTGAGGTACGGGGTCTTTTACATAAAAACCGATATAAAATGTGTAATCGTAGCTGTTTAATTCCCTGGGCTTGTAATCGTCCATGCCCTTGTAGGTGACATCAGTCTGAAAATGTCCAAGCAGGGCCGCCAGCTGTCTGGCATCGCCAATGGCATAATTTCTGAGGTTTGAACTGCCCTGAACAACTATCAGTATTTTCTTATTCCCATTTCCTGCTGCAAAGCTTGGTGAGACAGCCAGTAATGTGAGTAGTAGAAGAAAGAGTATTTTAATATGTTTCATGCGCTTTTCATTAAAGTGTATAAAGGGTCCTTTTTTAATAAAGAAGTAGAATGACCACCGGAAAAATTTACATGTAAAAATTTCCTGCTCTTTGAGCCCGATCGGGCCCAAAGAGCTGAATTTCCATAAAAACAGCACGCTTTTTTTATAAAAGTGCAGTTTTTATGCCAGGTTTTACCGCAGGCTTTACTTTTTGTTTCCGGATTTTTTATTTCCGGCTTTGGGGATGAATTCATTTACCGCAGCTTTGGAGAGGCCGAAATAGTTCTTTATAATCTGAACCGTTCTTTTTGCCGAGAGGCCGTCGCCATAAGGGTTAACAGCTGAAGCTATCTTATTATAGTATGTTTTATCATCTATAAGTTTTTTTGCCGTTGAATAGATCTTGTTTTCATCCAGGCCGACCAGTCTCACAGTCCCGTACTTTACGGCCTCCGGGCGTTCGGTAACTTTTCTTAATACAAGAATCGGAATGCCGAAGTGCGGCCCTTCCTCCTGAACACCGCCTGAATCCGTTATGATCAGGTAGGATTTCGCCATAAGGTTTACGAAGTCCATGTAATCCAAAGGCTCTATCAGGTGCACATTTTCAATCTTGTCCAGTGTAGGGAATACGACATCCCTGACAATCGGGTTAAGATGCACCGGAAACACGAAGTTCAGCTCCGGATAAGCCATGGCAAGTCTTTTTACCGCATCGCAGGCACCCTGCATCGGAGCTCCCCAATTTTCTCTCCTGTGCATGGTAAGCAGTACGATTTTCTTCTTCTGGCCTACAAGTTCATTCAGTTTCATTATCGAAAACTTGTATTTTTTCTTTACTGAAACCTTCAGGGCATCAATGACCGTGTTTCCCGTTACAAATACGGTTTTGCGATCGATGTTTTCTTTTAAGAGTGCTTTTTTTGCCGTTTCTGTGGGGGCAAAGTGAAGCTCGGTAATTGAGCTCGTAAGTCTTCTGTTTATTTCTTCGGGGAAGGGATTTGCCTTGTCGTTTGTCCTCAGACCCGCCTCAATGTGACCTACGGGTATCTGCCTGTAGAAGGAGGCCAGGCTGCCTACAAATGTTGTAGTGGTATCGCCCTGAACTAAAACCATGTCGGGCTTTTCTTTGCTGAAGACGTTGTCAAGCTCTTCGATCGTGTTTTTTGTTATTGAAGCAAGCGTCTGCTTCGGCTTCATGATGTTCAGATCGTAATCAGGTTTAATGTCAAAAACCTGCAGAACCTGGTCGAGCATCTGCCTGTGCTGGGCAGTGGCAATGGTTAAAAGTTCAAACTGTTTACTGTTTTTCTTTATTTCCTGTATAATTGGAGCCATTTTTATGGTATCCGGACGTGTGCCGAATATTACTGCAATCTTTTTCAATTATCGCATCCTTATGATATTAAATGGGCATATTGATTGTATATCGTCGTAATTAATTGCGCGGAATTTTAGTGCACAAAAAAATGCACTAAAATTCCGCACTTCAAAATTACCTGATTGAGCATTAAAGACCAAATTTCTTTTTTAAGGATGAGGTATTAGTAAAACTTTTTTATTCGAAAAGTATTTTTATTCAGAAAAAATTTTTATTTGAAAAGTAAATTTAAGGTAGCGGCGGGAAGAGATGCCTTTTATAAAAAAGGCTCCCCTGGTAAATCCCGGGGAGCCTGCTGAATAAATATGTGCTATTTCTGAACTTCTGTAATAACTCCGAAACTGAAAGTAACCGAACAGCCGGGCTTCAGCGTCATCTTGTCTTTTAGTTCCGGACGGTTAAACGAATTTGTAATGTACTGTACCGGCTCCAGGGCAATCGACATCCTGGGGCGATACTTGACTTCATCTGCCGAATAGGCATAAAACACCCCGCCTTTCTGGAATACCGTAATCTTCAGACCGTTTTTGGGATCCCTTATTGTGGACCTTATTATACCGTCGCTGCCTGCCTGCAGGTCCGCATAACAGTAGTTTACCTCTCTGTCGCCTATTGTATTCTGGTAAATGTCTTTCGACGGACGGAAGTCAGCCTCCGGCATCTCACTGATCGGCAAGTATGCATCCTCTCCGCTTAATGGTATCAGCTTCTCGTCCACAATTATAACGCTGGAGGCGGGAATTGTAAGAACCAGGTGGTCCACTCCTTCATCCGAGGTCTTAAAGTAAGGGTGCCAGCCCGATCCGAAGGGGGCGGCTTCGGTTCCTTTATTGTGCCCTGTAATATCAACGTGAAGCTCATTGTCTTTTAGGACAAACTTTACTTCAACATCCACCGCATAAGGATATCCCTTAAAGGCGTCTTTCCTGAGCTTGTTCGTAAAGAGTATAAGTTCCGCCTTGTGTTCATCGGTTGTAACTTTCTTTACCTCAAAATCAATCACCCTTGCAAAGCCGTGGATCGCCTCGCGCTGCGGATTTACGGGGTTATACATCTGGTGCTGCGCGTCATCAAATTCATAAAACCCGCCTTCAATCCTGTTGGAGAAGGGGGCCATAATGCATGAGCGTGCTCCGCTTTGCTCTTCAAGTTCCTTTGGGGTCTGATAACCGTCAATGATGTTGAAGAGCTTATTTTTTAAGGGGATAAAAAAATTCAGCAGTGTGGCGCCTCTGAGTGCAATTTCAACGCTGCTGCCCGAAAGCGTGTCTTTCAGGATTATAGTTTTGAAACTGCCGAATTTGCTTTCTGTATGTATGTATCTGCTCAAAACTGCTCCGGGGTTAATCTATAGCTTATATTAATTACAAATTTATAAAAAATCCACTGAATATACTTACGGCAAAAAAGATTATTTTACAAACTTATAAAAAGATTATAGTTTAATAACGCTTCGGTTATGCCCCCCTGCAGTATGAAAGATGCCGCAGAAAGATCGTGCCTCGAATTCCTCGTTGCCGGTACCGCCGCCGTAAGGCCAATTCCAGAGGCGCGCAGGGCGATGATCCCGTTTTCAGAATCCTCAAAGCCCAGTATGCGGCTGAACGTGCTATGCGGAATACCGAGCCTGCTTAATGCAATGCTGAAAAGATCGCGGTGAGGCTTTGGCCTGATCCTGCTGACCTTGTCTGCTGTTATAAATACATCAACTACGTTTTTATAATCAGAAAACTTTTCCAGGAGCATTTCTTTTTTTGCCTGCGGGATCTTCCATTTCCTTATCTCATGAGAAATGACGTTGAAAAGTTCAACCAGTATGATGTCTGCCTCATAGCCTCCTGAAGAGGTGACCAGGGCTAACTTAAGGGGGTGAGTTTCTAAAAACTTCCCAAGCTTAACCAGCTTCTCTCTGGCTTCTTCCTGGCTGCTGATGCGGTAAACCTGGCTGCTTTTTTGCTTAAGCTCCTCTCTCATTTCATCAAACAAATAGCTGATATCTTCCCCAAGCCATCCTTTTACCAGGGCAAAGAGTACAGGGATTGAGGGCAGGGGCCTTATAAGCGGCAATTCGCTCTGGCCTGAAACTTCTTCTGCCAGATTGCTCCCTTCACCATACTTGACAAGCTCCAGCATCTGATGATAATTCTGGAAAAATATCTCTGTAGCTGCCCGTACAGCCTCCTCAAAATTCTTTATTGACAGCAGGCTGCCATATTTGTGCAGAAAGTAATTCCTGATAAGGTTGGAATTAAACTTATTAAACTCTTTCTGAAGCATAAGCTCTTGAAGCTTACTGTCTTTTAACATTTCCCCAAGGCCAACCTGCTCCAGACTGTATCTGGATTCATCTTTCCTTTCCTCGTTGTGGCCCGAAATAATTGTCCAGAGTACAGAATGCAGATAGGCTTCCTTCATCGCCTCAGGCTTTATAAAGTTATGATAGCGCTGTATGAGATAGCGGATCTGCTCCGGGGTCCCTATTCCCGTGAGGTTCGGGTGATCAATAAGGGGATCAAGTCCTTTCCACTCATCTTTTGTCAGCCTGCCGCTTATTGAACGGACAGTATTCTCAAGTGCATGCAGCCTTAAATCCAGTGTTGAGCAGACAGTCCCTTCAAGGTCCATTAAAACAGCCGAGAGTTCCTTCTGTGGAGCTGTTATCTTTGGAGCAAGCGGATAAAGTTCGATTTCGGGATATAAAGGTGCCGGGTTGTGTACAACTGCAAACTCAAGCCCCAGCTTTGCTATAATTTCCGAGACCTCATCGCTGTTAAGAAACTTTTTATCTGTCATATTATTTTTCTCCGCCAAAAAAAAAGTAGAAATCCCCAATTCTACTTTATAATCGGAAGATTAATGCGAAAAGTAAAGCGGAATAAAAAAACTAATTGCTTTTGCTGTAAACAAAGCCATGCAGATGGCCCGCCTGAAGCCTCAGCCTGAAGCCTCAGTTAGAAGCCAAAGGCAGGGCATCTGCATGCAGAGAACACCCGGGGGCTATTTTGAAAGGTTCTTATCCATGCGGCTTGTTATCTTGTTATAAATAACCAGCGCAACAGCAGCGGTAAATCCTATTGCGGCAAAGTAATACCATACATAATGTGCGTGAAGGTATGCCGTTTTTATCCCTTCGGCACTCAGGCCCGCACGCTCAGGCACGTAAGCTGTAAGCAGATAACCCGAGATTCCAAAGCCGAGAAGGTATGCAAAAAATGAATGCAGGTGGCTGAAACCCATATACAGCCCCTCTTCCCCTTTCGGCGCCTGAAGCGAGAAGAACTCAAGATAGCGCGGGGAAATAAAACATTCTGCAAACCCCTGAAAAGTAATACCAATAATCATCATTACTGTTACCGGATGAGCCGAGAAGAACCCGAAGAAGGAAACCTCTCCGCCGGTTAACGACGAAAGCAGAGGGCTTGATGCCATGCAGAGGGCTGAGACCGGCATGAGGAACATGCCGACCGTCATGCTCGTAATTGCCTTAACCTTGCTCATAAGGGAGGTAATAAATACTACCGAGGTCATTACTACAAAAGGATTTACGTTTGCAATCCATTCCGGCGAGGCGCTTTCTCCCACTGTCCTTAAAACGTATTTTGGCATGGTTGCATAAAGCTGCGACTGGATTATCCAGAAGCCCGTAATAATTAGTATGAGAGTCAAAAGCCTCAGGTTCGTCAGTATACTCGTAAAGCTCTTCCAGATTTCCCTGATCTTTCTGGTCTCAGAGGACTGATCGACATTCTTATAGAAAATAAAAACAACTACGAGCGCCAGAAGTGTCATTGCACCAGCATAGAAGTTGATCGATTCTAAGCCCCACTTGAGCCTTAAGGGATAAGCAAATGTTTTCCCAAGGAAAGATCCCACGTTAACCATGCCGTAGAAAATGGAGAATGCGCGCGCGCGGTTTGCCTCGTTTGTCGTCTTGGCAACCGTACCCGTAATGATGGACTTGATAAACGACCCGCCAATCATAAGTATTACAATTGCAGGCAGAACTGTTGCCTTGTACGGCAGGGCACCCAGCGTGAAGTAGCCGGCTGAAAGCAGTGCAAATGCAAGTATGATTGCTTTCCTGAATCCAATCTTGTCGGCAAATGCCCCGCTGAAAGGGGGAAGAAGATAAAGCCCTGCCGAAAAAATGCCTCCTATCCACGCAGCCCAGATGTCGGAATACCCCACTACACGCGTCAGGTAAAGTGTAATTGCAATGAATACGGCATAATAGGCCGAGCGTTCAAAAAGCTCGACAAGGTTTGATATCCAGAATGAAAACGGAAAATTCCATTTCCTCCCGGCTTTCTTTGCCTCTTCTTCTGTCACTGATGCTTCTTTTAAGGACGTCTCCACAATACCTCGGATTTTTATTTGAATTTGAAAGCAAATATAAGCAACAATTATTAAATTGCTGAGTAGTTAATTTTTAATTTCGCAGACTTTAATCTAATGAAAAAAATCCTGAAGAACTCGCGCAAAAAGGTGGGCCAGCTGCCCGGAAGCCTCATTTATATGGGCGACCGGACGGGAAACGGCATTAAAATTAACGCCGCACACTACGGCAGGGAGAATTTCTATGAAAAGAATATCCTGAGCCCGGAGGAGCTGAAACCCTCCGGCGAGGGGATCCTCTGGCTTAACGTCGATGGAATCCATATTCCTGAGACCATCGGGAATATCTGCGACAAGTTCGGCATACATCCTCTTACCCAGGAGGATATTCTGAACACCGCACACCGCCCGAAGGCAGAGGATAACGGGAGCTATATCTTTATTGTAATGAAAATGCTCGGCTTCCAGTCCGGTTCGCTCCTGAGCGAACAGGTGAGCCTCATAATAGGAAAAAACTATGTGCTCTCTTTTCAGGAAAACGCAACCGATGAGTTTGAAACGGTGCGCGAAAATCTGAGGAAGAATAAGGGAAAAATAAGAGAACTGGGACCTGATTATCTTGCCTACAGGCTCCTGGATTTTGTTCTGGATAACTACTTCGCTGTTCTTGAAAAAATAGGGGATGAGATTGAAAATGTTGAAGACGAACTGGTGGAAAACCCCACCAGGCAGACGCTGGAGAAGATCTATAAGTTAAAAGGGGAGATGATTATCATCAGACGCGCCGTCTGGCCTTTAAGAGAAGTTATTAGCAGCCTCGAAAAAACCGAGACGGAACTCATCTCAAAATCCACACAGCCTTACCTGAGGGACCTCTACGACCATATAGTCCAGCTTATTGATACAAACGAAAACTACAGGGAAATGGCCGCGGGACTAATGGACATTTACCTTTCCAGCGTAAGCAATAAGCTTAATGAGATAATGAAAGTTCTGACCATCATCTCTACTTTTTTCATACCGCTGAACTTTATTGCAGGCATCTATGGCATGAATTTCAATACTGGTATCAGCAAATACAACATGCCTGAGCTGAATTTCTACCTGGGCTACCCGATGGTATTGTTCTTAATGTTTCTTGTTTCCCTTGGACTTTTTATCTACTTCAAGAGGAAGAAATGGTTTTAAGAAAGTGGCAGCGTAAAACAGAATGTGCTTCCTTTTCCGGGAGTGCTTTGAACCCAGATCCTTCCGTTATTCTTTTCAACAAACTCTTTTGTAAGAATGAGCCCCAGGCCTGTTCCCGGTTCTTTTTCTGTTCCGCTTGTGGAATGTATTACTTCGATGCGGAATAACTTATCCAGAGTATCCTTATCCATTCCCACGCCCGTGTCGCATACTGAAATCATGGCCTTGTCTTCGCCTTCCATCTGCACGCATTTTACTGTAATGCTTCCGTTTCTGGGGGTAAATTTAACTGCGTTTGTTATAAGGTTCTGAATGGCTGAGCTAATCATCTCCTCATCCACAAATGCGGCTCTGTTGATTGTGGTTTCTGTAGTAAGGTGAATCCCTTTTTTCAGGGCATTGCCCCTCAGGAGATCCACATTTTTACTTACAAGTTCGCCCAGGTTGTATTCTGAAGGATTGTACTGCACCCTTCCTGTCTGGAACCTTGAGAACTGAAGCAGGTTGTTTAAGAGGTTATAAAGATTCCTCGAAGTGGCATTAATTATTTCCAGGTACCTTTTAAGGTCCTCATGCGGGAGGCTTTCAAAATCCTCAAGCATCATCTCCGAGAATCCCAGCAGGGAGGAGAACGGCCCCCTTAAATCGTGGGAGATAAAGGAGAAGAATCTGTCCTTTGTTGCATTTGTTTCCTTTAACTGCTGCACGTATTCGAGTATCTGTTCTTCGTTTTTCCTTCTTTCAATTGCGCGTGAAACAGGGTAAGATATGAGCTCAAGAGTTTCCTTGTCGTTTTCTGTATAGGCTTCCTCCCTGGTGTAGTCCTGTACAACCATGGCTCCGATTGTTTTTTCCTTTATCTGCAATGGAACACCCAGCCAGATCCTGGCAGGGGAGCCTACCAGGTCAACTTCTCCTTTTTTCTGGAGTTCAAGGTCGTCATCTTCAGTAAGCAGCATGGCCTTGCCGCTTCTTAAAACGTATTCAGTCAGGCCCCTTCCGGGCTTTTTAGGAAGCATCTGCTCATCTTCTTCGTCTACCCAGTAGGGGAAGGAGAGTACCTGATTCTGTTCGTCGTAAAGTGCTATATAGAAATTATTTACGGGCATCAGGCTTCCCACTGCCTGATGTATATAACGGAAGAGTTCTTCGGTAGTCTGCGTAAAATTTGATGCCTGAAGAATCTTTAATGTAGTCTGCCTTATTCTCTCCTGCCTTTTAAGATCCGTAATGTCGCGTATGACGAGCTGTATTGCAGGCTTTTCGTTATATGTCGTGGGTAAGCCGGTAATTTCAGCGTCAATGGTTTCACCTGAAAGTGTGATCAGTTTTACCCTGTTAGCCCTTGCAGGTTTTTTTCTGCATAAAATGCTCTCCAGAAAACGCTTTGCAGTTGGAAAATAATGCGAATGAATGAAGGTGAAAATGCTTTCTTCAAGAATGTCTGACATCTTTGGAGCCTTCAGGAGGCTCATTCCGGCGGAATTCGTATAGACGATCTTATTCCCGCAAATAACGGCAATTGTATCGGGAATATATTCCACAAGGTTGCGGTAGCGTTCTTCCGACTTTAAGAGTGCTTCCTCGGAAAGCTTCATTTCCGTTACGTCCCGGGAAATTCCAACAATTCCGTTTGCATTGCCCCCGGCGTCAAAAAGCGGAGCCTTTGTAGTCGATACCCACGCGATCTCCCCGTTGGGGAATGTTTCTTTTTCAACTTTGTTGATTACAGGTTTTCCCGTCCTTAAAATTCTTTCTTCATCATCGAAGGCTTCCTGTGCGTGCTCTTTCGTAAAGAAATCAAAATCTGTTTTCCCGATAGCCTGATCGGGATTGCTGATCCCTTTTAAGTGAATATACCTGCTTACTTTTGTAAACCTGTGCTCGGCATCCTTAAAGTATATGGCGTCAGGGATGTTGTCCATAAGCCTCTGAAGGTAGTATCTTTCTTTCTCAAGCTGCAGAAAGGACTGTTTTCTTTCTGTTATATCGTTCATGGTCATAACCATAAACTCAGGCTTGCCTTCACGGCCTTTTATGAGGTTAACAAAGATCCTGCACCAGATTAAATTTCCTTCCTTGTTGTAAAGCGGCCTTTCCAGCTCAAAACACTTTATCTTCCCGCTTACCAGGTCGTCATAATAATAAACTTCATCAACATAATCAGAGTAGCATATTTCCTCAAGCTTCATCGAAAGAAGCCTTGTTTTATTAAATCCAAGCACCTGCTGAAATGAACTATTGAAGTGAAGCATTGAGCCCGACATGTCGAAAACTGCAAAGCCAAGGCGTGTCGGTTCAAACAGGGAACACATCATATCTATAAAAGGCTTGTAGCTCTGAGATGAGCCTGTCCTGTTTTTTTTGTCCAGAAGTTTTATTACCGAGGCTGAAATTACTTCATTCGTGGCGTCCTGCAGGAAAACAGTTTCCGTGGCACCGGCTTTCATAAGCCTGTAGGCAAGCTCATAATCTTTGTTCTCAAGTATAAATATTGCCGGGGGATTTAAGCGGGTGAGAAATTCTGAATACTTTCCGGGATTGACTTCATCTTTACCGATAAAAAAAATACATACATCATAGTCCGGCTCCTGGTGAGAGAATTCCATCTCTGAATAATCAGGCTTCCGGATGATGCTGATACATGTTCCGTTATTTCTGATCTCGTCCCCCAAAAGAGTTCTATGGGCACCGGGATTTATTAGCAGGCACTTAATATCTTTTGTTGTCATTGATGAATAATTATGCCGGTAAATGGTAAAAATTTCATAAAGGATAAAAAAACAGTTTGTAAAAAACAATAGCCTTGTGAAAAATTCTTTTCCTCCTGTTTTTTCTGGAAAATCGGACTTTTATATTATCAGGACAAATTTAAGTAATTATTTCAAAAAAAATAGGAAAATTATGAATTAATCTGCGGAAGTTCTGCTTTTGTCAAGATACTGCTTTTCCTGTACTTGCGGAAGAAACCCCGGATTGCTTAATTTAATAAACTCGCTCGATTTTAATGATTATTTGAATTAACTTTCTTTTCAATTATTCATTAAAATGGACAGAGCGGCCTATGAAAACAAAACTATTTTTTCTTTTAACTGCAGGATTATTTATGAGATTATCTATTCCGGTCCTTTCTTCAGGGGATATCATGGCTCAGGATGTTACAGGCAGCCTGCCCGCAAGAGGTGACATTGAGGCCAGGTATACCTGGAACCTTTCGGATATTTATAAAACAGAGAATCTGTGGGAAAAGGACTTCAAATGGGTTGATGAAAATGCCGCGGGATACCAGAATTTCCAGGGAAAACTCGGCTCTTCTGCCGATGAGCTCCTGAAGGCAATGAAGTTCGACGATGAAATGGGAATTAAACTTTCCAGGCTCTACCTTTATTCTTCACTTGCAAAGGACCTCGATCTTGCAAATAGCGAGGCGAGGGCCAGATACGACAGAATAAGCGCCCTTTCTTCAAAAGTTGCAGCCTTAAGCTCATTCCTTCGCCCTGAAATCCTGAGCATCGCGGAGGAGAAAATTAAGGATTTTATGAAATCCTCCGGCGGCCTCATGCTCTATAAGCAGCAGTTCGATAACCTCTTCAGAACCAAAGAGCATACTTTGTCAAAAGAGCAAGAGGAGCTCCTTGCTATGGGCTCAGAAGTAAGCCGTATTCCATACAGCACATTTAACGTCTTTACAGACGCCGAGATGCAGTTTCCCGTTGTTAAGGACACCGAAGGGCAGGACGTCCAGATCTCCCACGGCAGGTATTCGGCGGCACTTTTCTCAACAGACCGCGAATACAGAAAAAGAGTGTACACAGGCTTCTATAAACCTTTTAAGGAGTATAAGAACACGCTTTCCACGCTTTTCTCGGGAAACATTAAAACTCACGTTTTTTATGCCAGGGCGCGCCGCTACAATTCCTCCCGGGAAGCTGCACTGGACGTTAATAATATACCCGTTGCAGTATACGACAACCTGATTAAAAGCATCAATGAAAACCTTCAGCCCCTGCACCGCTGGGCATCAATAAAGAAAAGAGTGCTTGGACTCAAGGAACTGCACATTTACGACAGCTATGTTACTTTGTTTCCCGGAGTTAAAAAAGAATATGACTATGAAAAGGGCAAGGAAGTGGTCCTTGAAGCCCTTAAGCCCATGGGAAGCGACTATATTGCCAATCTTAAGAGTGCTTTCGATAACCGCTGGGTTGACGTCTACGAAACGAAGGGGAAGCGCAGCGGGGCATATTCTTCAGGCACAACTTACGGCGTACACCCTTATGTCCTCCTTAACTGGAACAATCAGTTAAATGACGTCTTTACGCTTGCGCATGAAATGGGGCATAATATGCATTCTTTCTATACGGGCCAGACTCAGCCCTACCCTTATGCCGATTATTCAATCTTTGTTGCCGAGGTGGCCTCAACGGCTAATGAGGCTCTTTTATTGGACTACCTGATACAGCACTCACAGTCCAGGGAAGAAAAGCTTGCCCTGCTAGAAAAGTATCTTACTAACATCACCTCAACTTTCTACCGCCAGGCCTGCTTTGCCGAGTACGAACAGATGGTGCATTCCATGGTGGAAAAAGGGGAACCCCTTACGCCCGATAAACTTAATGCACTCTACCACGAGATTACACAGCGCTACTGGGGCCCTGATATGGTTATTGACGAGGAAGAGGATTATACATGGGCCAGGATCCCTCACTTTTACTATAACTTCTACGTCTACCAGTACGCAACGGGACTTGCGGCCTCGCAGACACTAGTGGCAAATATTAAAAAAGAAGGGCAGCCTGCAATCAACCGCTACCTTGATTTCCTTAAGGCCGGAAGCAGCGATTACCCGATCAATGTCCTTAAGAAGGCGGGCGTCGATATGACTTCACGTGAACCGGTACTTCAGACCATAAGCAAGATGAACGAACTTCTGGATGAAATGGAAAAGCTCCTTGACCAGAAGTAATTAAACTCATATATTGCGTGGTAATAAAATAAAAGGCGAGGTAAAATCTCGCCTTTTTAATGTCAAAAAACATCGAAAAGAGAAATAAGATGAAGATTTACTCGAAAAAAGACTTAAATGAGTATCATTTTTCACTGACCTATGACGATATAAGTCTTATTCCTACGGAAGTTTCCAGAATTAAGAGCCGTACAGAAGCATCAACCAAGTGCAATTTTATGGGCCTGGATCTTGCAGTGCCCGTTGTCTCCAGTCCCATGGATACTGTTACCGGAATTGCAATGGCAGAAGAGCTGACAGCCCTGGGATGCCTTGGAGTGCTGAACAGGTTTGATTCATCCCTTGCACACATTCTTAACGGGACAGACGGTCATAACCTGCGCGGCGTTTCAATTGCCCTTAATACTGAAATGGACGTGGTCGAAAAACTTGCCGAAAGAAATTATGTGATATGTATAGATACGGCTAACGCAAATAACAGGGCCGTGCTGAATAAAACCGAAGAGATTAAAAAAAGATTCCCTGGTGTAAAAATCATGGTGGGAAACATTGCCCACGGAGCCTCATTAAAACAGCTAGAGGAATCAGGAGCCGATGCAGTAAGAGTTGGAATAGGAAGCGGTAGCGTTTGTACTACATCAATCCAGACCGGTATCGGCATCGGTCAGGTGTCGTCTTTATTGAATGTGATCTTTTCAAGAAAAAAAGATAACCTGAAGATTAAGATTATTGCCGACGGCGGTATCAAATCACCTGGCGACGTGGCAAAGGCTATGGCTCTTGGAGCAGATGCCGTGATGCTGGGACGTATGCTTGCCGGTACAAAGGAAACCCCGAGCGAGGTAATTAAATATAACGGACAGCTTTGGAAAAAATACCGCGGCTCTGCTTCTTTCGGCGTTAAAATGAGAAATGAATTCATTGAAGGCGAAGAAACCATGGTGCCTTATAAGGGCCAGGTAAAAAGCGTCATTGATGCAATCTCCGACGGCCTGAAAAGCGCAATGAGCTATATGAACTGCTTTAACCTTGAAGAGCTGAGAAAAACAGAAACCTTTGCCGTTCTCAGCAACAGCTCATTCCTGGAAAGACTTCCTAAGATATAATTGTCCTGAAAATAAATTCCTGCAAAATGCCCTTAGTAAACTAAGGGCATTTTTCTTTTATGGCTTTCTTTCAGCCTTCTCTTTTTACCCTGTCCATTGTAAAAGCCGGCACGCATACCGAAACATATTCAACCGGCTCCTCAAAGGGGTTTGAGTACCTTACCCTGGTTCCTTTTTTTATGCAGATGGACTCGTTCCTTGAAAGCTGGATCTTTCTTCCTTCCACCTCCACAATTTTCCTTCCTGAAATTACATACGTGATCTCATTAAAATCCGGCGTCTGAAAAGGCTCGCTCCAGCCTGCAGGAGCTATCATATGGGCAAAGCTGTAGTCGCCGGTATCGATGCTTGCCTTCCCGAAATGTTCCTCTATAAGTTTGCCGTCATTTGTCGGGACAATGAATGGCGCGGTTTGAAGTTCATATTTACTCATATACTTATTTCCTTAAAATAATTAAATAAAATTAAAATCCTGATGCCTCCATAAGCTGCAGGTCCTCGTCAAATACCTCTTTATTTATATAAAACTGGTAGTATCCGTCCTTAAAAGTGACGTCCTTCTGACTGAAGGAAAAGCCCGCGCTGTAGGAAGCAATTAAATTATTTGTGTAAAGGTTATAAACGCTTACTTCTTTTGCATTTGAGGTTATGAGGTACTTCTCTCCTTTGTAGCCTGCTTTGGGAAATATCTCCTGGAACTTTCTGCTCTTATAGTTCTCCGGCTTTTCCTGAGGTGATAAAACCATGCTGCCCTTAAGCCTCACCAGGTAAAACTTCCCGCTCTCATAGATCTTTCCTTCTGCATCTTCATATATCACCCTTCCCGGAGATCCTTTTTCTTCGAAGCTTATGCCGCCTAAATATTTATAAGCGTTCAGAAACTCCTTAAAACGCACCTGTGAGGGAAACCTGATGGAGTCAAGTCCTATGTTATCAACGAACCCTTCGCTTCCACTCAGGCTTCTATAAAGCTTAATGTAAGCCTCGATACCGAGCTCTTTTATGAGGAAATAATTATAAAGCCCCGCAACGGGGTAAGTCATTGACGCGTCTTCCGAAGTAAACTCCTTTTTTGTAAGAATTGAGTTGTAGGGAATATAACCCGACTTCTCAAGGTAATATCCTGCATCCAGTATGACGTTTCTCGCCAGGCCGCCTCTTCCTCCCGTTGCAGCGGCAAAACCTTCCTGCAGAAAGGGAAGCGTATACAGGGGGAGCCTCTTAAGCCTGAAATTTATTAGCAGGTGTGAAAGCTCGTGGAAGTGAGTATTGAACGTGGTTATTATTTCATCAAAGGCAAGAATGTACATGCCGCGTGTATTGAAGCCTGTAAGCTTCTCAATTTCGTTCTCATCTTTGCAGAGTATATAAATAATTTTATTCTTTTCAAGGAGGTCTTTGTCATCTTTTGTAATGTTTAAGAGGTCACATGCGGCATCAACGTATGCGTCAAGCTTACCGGCAGAATAATTATTAAATAATGAACTGTCGCTTATAAAAAAATTAAAATATTTTGTCTTAAAGTTTTTCCAGCCTTTCGTGTAATAAAGCTCAGGGGAGACATATTTATTATCCTTAAAGAAGAACTCTCTTTTATAGCTCATCCCTTTTATGGAGAATGAAGCCTTCGTAAAACCCCCGCCCAGATCTTCTTTTGTAATATTATACTTCATCTGGCCCGAGTTTATCTTCTCTTTTATACTTTTATCGATATCATAGGATATGAGGAATTTCAGGGGAGTGTTTTCATAGTTTACGCCAAGGCGCTTTGACTTTTCCAGTTCACTATCCAGCACAAACTTAGACAAATTCCCGTTGTCTGAAAGAAGCGTCTTAAAGAAGTTGTCAATTTCATCCGGAGCAGCGTTTACCCCGGCCCTTAAAACAGTAGAAAAAATAAATAAAAATAAAAAGATACTGTAAACTCTGCGCATTTAACCGGTCCTGAAGTTTATGTTTTCAATGTAAAAGATAAACAGAATGGGCTCTAAAGGCAAAGGTGAAAAAGAAAAAGGAGGGCTGATATAAAATAATAACGGGCGCCATGCCTGAGGCGCCCGTTATATTAAAAGATTACAATTTAACACCCCTTAAGCGAAGGGAGTTTGTTACCACCGAAACAGAACTAAACGACATTGCAAGCGCTGCAAACATGGGGTTTAACAGTCCCAATGCGGCAAGGGGAATTCCGAGCACGTTATAGATAAAGGCCCAGAAGAGGTTCTGCTTGATCGTCCTTATAGTTCTTTTTGAAAGCTGTATTGAATTAACCGCTCCCTGAAGGTCGCTTTTCAGGAGCGTTATATCGGCCGTTTCAATTGCAACGTCAGTGCCCGAACCCATTGCAATTCCAACGTCGCTTTGTGCAAGCGCCGGGGCATCGTTAATTCCGTCTCCAACCATTGCCGTAATGCTTCCTTCCTTCTGGTACTTTGCAATTTCGCGCGCCTTGTCCTCTGGAAGTATCTCGGCCCTGAATTCATCAACGCCTATTCTTCTTGCAATAGCTTCGGCGGTTTTTCTGTTGTCGCCCGTCAGCATCACAACCTTTATGCCCATGCTCTTAAGCTTCCTTATGGCGTCTTTTGACGTGCTCTTAATCGGGTCCTCAATTGCAAAAAGGCCTTTTATTCCGCCGTCAATTGCAATAAATATAATCGTCTTGCCTAAAGAAGAAAGCCTGTCAAAATCCTCCTGGAACTTCCCGGGTTTCAGTGAATAATCCCGCATCAGCTTCTCGTTGCCGACTAAAACGGCTCTTCCTCCAATTACAGCCTGGATTCCGTGTCCCGGTATGTTCTTAAACGACTCCGGGTTCCCCAGGGTAATGTTTCTTGCTTTTGCATAGTCCACTACTGCCTGAGCCAGCGGATGTTCGGAGCGGCTTTCAACCGAAGAGGCAGTTTTTATCAGTTCATCTTCGCTGATTTCATGAGTAATAATGTCAGTAACAGAAGGCTTTCCTTCGGTAATTGTTCCCGTTTTATCCAGCACAATTACATTTATTTTGTGCGCGTGTTCAAGGCTTTCACCATTTTTAATCAGTATGCCGTGGTTTGCCCCGAGGCCCGTTCCAACCATAATTGCCGTAGGCGTTGCAAGCCCCAGTGCGCAGGGGCAGGCTATAATTAAAACAGCAACAAAGTTTATGAGTGCAAGGTTAAATGCTCCGTCACCCCCTATAATAAGCCATACGATAAATGTCAGAAACGCAACTAAAACTACTGCAGGAACAAAGACCGAGGCTATCTTGTCTGCCAGCTTCTGTATGGGAGCCTTGGAGCCCTGGGCCTCCTCGACGTACTTTATTATCTGTCCTAGTACGGAATTTTTACCAAGCGCCGTGATCTCAAATTCAAAAGATCCGTTCTTATTTATTGTGCCTCCAATGACCCTTGCTCCCGGGCCTTTTTCAACGGGTATTGCCTCTCCTGTAATCATGGATTCATCTACCGTTGAAAGCCCTTCTTTTATTACGCCGTCGGACGGGATCTTCTCACCCGGGCGCACAATAACAATATCCTTCAATGCCAGCTCATCTATCTTAACGGTAACCTCTATTCCATTACGCCTTACCGCAGCGGTCTTTGGCTTTAATTCAAGAAGTTTTTTTATTGCCGATCCTGTTTTCCGCTTTGCGCGGTTTTCAAGAAAACGCCCCGTCAGTATCAGCGTAATTATTACCGCCGTAGAATCGTAATAAACGTGCGGCGTACTGCCTGAAGATGTAATCATATCCGGAAAAAGCGTTGCAATGAGGCTGTAGATGTATGCTGTTCCCGTACCTATTGCAACCAGCGAATTCATATCGGCTGCAAAATGCTTCAGGTTGTTGTAGAAAATTGTAAAGAATCTTTTGCCTGAAATAAAGACAACGGGTGTGGTAAGTATAAGCAGAATTTTATTTATATAATGCATCAGCTTTTCATGGCTTAGGGAAGCTGGGAACATCCTGTGGAACCAGCTGAAATCCATTGTCATGCTGATAATAAATACCGGTACAGTCAAAATAAGCGCAAACAGGAGATCTTTTTTCAGCGCCTTGTAAAATGCGTTGTCTTCTTCTTTTTCTTCAGGCAAAGCCTCCGGCTGTGCAGTTTCAGTTTTTTCAGGAAGTTTTATTTTGTATCCTGCATCTTCAACAATCTCAGCAATTTTACTTAAATCTGCTTTTGAAGGATCCAGCTCAAAATTTGCCTTTTCGGTTGCAAAATTTACAGCGACATTTTTTACCCCCTCAACCTTACCGATGGCCTTTTCCACCCTTGCCACGCAGCTTGCACAGGTCATCCCTTCAACGGGAAGGGAAAATTTCTGTAATGTATTTTCCTGCGGACTATCCACCAGGGTTTTATTTACCTTATCCATAATTCCTCCAAACGGCTTGGCCGGGGTTAAAAAACTTTAACCCCGGCTTAAAACCCTAAATTATTACTTTATATCCGGCCTCATCAACTGCCTTAATGAGGTCTTCTCTTTTTACTTTATTTTCGTCATATTCCACGTCGGCCGAACCGATCTGTACGTCCTTTATGTTAACGTCGAGTTTTGATAACTCTTTTTTTACGTGCATAACACAGTGGTTGCAGCTCATGCCTTCGATTTTTAATTTCTCAGATTTCATTTTAGTCTCCGGAATTTTTAAGTTGTTGATTAATTTATTATTCAGATAACTTATGTCAGTGTTAACGTCTGATACAAAAATAATAATGGCGGGCAAGGGAAGCGTTACATAATTTTATCAATCTGTTATAAAATTTTAATGGAGCTTGTCTATCGGTTTTCTCTGGCTGTGTGTGAGCGCCTTAAACTCGCTTGCTGTAAAGCCGGTCACTTTCCTGAACTGGCTTGAAAGGTGCTGAACCGAGCTGTAGCCCAAGCGGTAAGCAATTTCGCTTAAGGTTAGTTCGTTATATTTCAAAAGCTCCTTTGCGCGCTCCACCTTCTGAAGTATAACAAAATGCTCAAGCGTAATATTTTCAACTGATGAGAACAGGGTGCTCAGGTACTGATAATCCTGATCCAGATTCTTTTCCAGGAATTCAGACAGGTTCATGTCTATATTTTCCAGGCGGTCGCTGTAAATAAGATCAATAATAAGGCTTTTTATTTTGTTTATGGTAGCTGCTTTCTTGTCTTCAATGAGTTCAAAACCGTTTTCTTCAAGCGCCCTGATAATCTGATCAAATGGAAAATGCTCGCCCCTTATTCTTACTTCGCCAAGCTCAATAGTTAGTACCTCCAGCCCGAGCTTTTCGAGCTCCTCTCTAACCACTTTGATGCAGCGGCTGCAGACCATATTTTTAATTAAAAGCGTTTTTTCCGAAAGCATTACTGTTCCCTTAAAAGTATATATTAATAAGATGCAAAAATTCGCAATCCGATGCTGGAAAATAGGCATAATTTTCCCGAAACCGCAAAATTATAAATGAAAATATTCTTTATATTCACTTTTTGTGCCCAATCAATTTATTTGACTCAATTAAAAAAATCACTATTTTATTAAACTAAATTATCGTTATTAACTTACGGATCATATAATGAAAGCTAAAATCCTATTCTTAGTCGTTTTGTCATTCATTTCTGCAAGCGTATTTGCCCAGAAAAAGGCTTTTACAATTGCTGACCTGTATAAAATAAAAAATGTCGGCTCACCCGTCCTTTCTCCAGACGGAAAGAAAATCGCCTATACCATCTCAACTTCCGACATGGAAAAAGGGAAGTCGAATACCGATATTTTCATTATGAACAGCGACGGAAGTGATAATAAAGGCTTTGCAACAGAGGAGAAATCTGAATACAACCCCATCTGGGACGCTAAAGGCGAGGGGATATATTACATTTCCACCAAAGAGGGAAGCCCGCAGCTTTATTACCAGGAAATCTCAGGCTCTAAGGCAAAGAAGCTTACGGACTTCTATGGCGGCATCTCAGACCCGGTCTTGTCACCCGACGGTAAAACTGTTGCCTTCACGGCATCGGTGTTCCCTGAATGCGGCGCAGACCAGGAATGCAATAAACTTAATGCAGAAGCCATGGAAAATGGCCCCATTCAGGCCCATATGGCTGACCAACTATTATTCCGCCACTGGACCGACTACTCAGACGGAAGATTCACGCACATAATTCTTTTTAGCCTCGACAGGGAAAATTATACAGATATTACCCCGGGCAGCTGGGAATCTCCTACTTTTCAGCTCGGCGGCGGCATAGGCTTTAACTTCTCACCCGACAATAAGGAACTCTGCTTTATGTCCAAAAGGGTTAAGGACCCTGCATCTTCAACAAATTCTGACCTCTGGCTTGTACCTGTTACGGGAGGCGAGGCGAAAAACATTACCGCAGATAACAAAAGCTGGGACGGGAACCCGATCTATTCTCCCGACGGACGCTATATAGCATACAGGAAACAGGTGATCCCGAACTATGAATCGGACCGCTTCAGAATTGCCGTATACGACCGCCAGACCGGAAAAAGTAAAATTGTTACTGAGAAGTTCGATAACTGGGTAGATGACTTTGCATGGGCAGATAATTCAAAGGATATATATTTTACCGGAGAAGTAAAAGGCTATAGCCCCATTTACCGCGTTAACATTGAAACTGAAAAAATCGACAAAGTCTCAGGCGACGAGTCCATCTCCGGCTTCGGACTCTCCCCGGAGACAAAGTTCATAGTTTATAACAAAAGAACCGTTGAAAAACCGGGCGAAATCTTCAGCCTCGACCTGGCTTCAAAACAGGTAAAGGAACTGACCAGCGCAAACAAGGAGTTCCTGGATGAGGTGGATGTAAGGCCTGCTGAACAGATCTGGGTTAAGGGAGCTGACGGCAAGGATGTCCACGTATTTATTGTTAAACCTCATAACTTCGACCCGAATAAAAAGTATCCCCTCATCTTAAACGTTCACGGAGGGCCTCAGAGCCAGTGGATGGATGCTTTCAGGGGCGACTGGCAGGTTTATCCCGGTGCAGGCTATGTGGTCGCTTTTGCAAATCCCCACGGATCAACAGGCTACGGGCAGGAATATACACACGAGATCTCGGGCGACTACGGCGGAAAGGTGTTCCAGGATTTGATGAAGGTTACAGACGCCCTCGAGAAACTACCTTACGTAGATAAAGACCGCATGGGAGCTATGGGCTGGTCCTACGGCGGCTATATGATGGACTGGTTTGAAGGGCATACAAAACGCTTTAAATGCATAGCCTCAATGATGGGCCTCTATGACCTGAAATCTTTCTTCGGAACAACTGAAGAACTCTGGTTCCCGGAGTACGACCAGAAAGGCCAGCCCTGGAACTCAAAATTTTATGAAAAGTGGGATCCGTCTGCATCTGTGAAGAATTTTGTTACCCCGGCTCTCATTGTCACCGGCGAACGCGACTACAGGGTTTCCTATACGCAAAGCCTCGAGTTCTTTACAGCCCTGCAGAAAATGGGCGTGGATTCACGCCTGATCGTTTTTAAGAACGACGGACACTGGCCCAGTAACGTTAAATCGATGCCTCTTTACTATAACGCGCATCTGGACTGGTTCCATAAATACCTGGGAGGCGACCCGGCTCCTTACGATATGACACTCATGATTAGAAACAGGGCTTTTAGTAAGTAATTTCCGGCATCAATAAGGAGTTTTTAGGAAAATTGAGCAAGAGAAATCCTGTCTTTTTATATTCTGCTTGCTCTTTTCCTTTTTTGTATTTAATTCCCATGTGCGAAATATAAAACTGAAGGTGGTTAGAAATGGGTTTTCTTAAAGGAATCTTTTCAAAGAGTGAGTCGGAGAAGCTAATTAAGGCTGCATCCGGTAAATACGCCGAAGGTGACTACAAGGCCGCAGTTGAATTATACAGCAAAATTATTGAAGCCGAAGAAAATAATATTCAGGCCCTTTATGGAAGAGGCCTGTCATACCTGTTCCTGGAAAATTTCAAGGATGCTGCTGCGGACTTCGACGGCGTTATTGCAATTGACCCGAACTATTCCGTTAAAGCTTATTATAACCGCGGCATGGCTAAAAGCGGAATGGGCGATAATGCGGGGGCACTCAAAGACTTTGATAAATTTATCTCCATCAATTCCAAAAGCGCTCTTGCTTTCTTTAAACGCGCCGAAATAAGGGAAGCCTCAGACGACCTTAGGGGCGCCGGCGACGACTTTCTTGCGGCGGCTAACCTGCACGCGGATAACCCTGAAATCTTCTGCGCCATGGGCCGCGTAAAGTATAAGCTCAGGGACTATAAAAAAGCCCTGATTGACCTTAATAAAGCAATTGAAATAAACCCCTCGCACGTTAACTCCTACTTCCTCAGGGGCCGCGTGGCCCTTGAAATGGAAAATTTCCCCTCAGCAATTGAGGATTTCCAAAAAACAGTCAGCCTTAAACCCCATAGCCCTGAAGCCCAGTATTTTATTGCCCTTATCAAAAATAAACAGGAGGATTTTGAAGGCATGCTCTCTGCCCTCAATGTACTCTTTAAGATGGATCCTAAATACTCGAAGGGCTATGAACTAAGGGCCTCGGTTAAACTCCTGCAGAGGGATTTTGAGGGGGCCGAGGCGGACTTTACTCAAATGATTGAATCCTCTTCACAGGATTATACTGCTTATATGAGAAGAGGCGACGTAAGAAGAATACTCTTCGACTATGAGGGGGCCAGGGAAGACTACATGAAGGCTCTTTCCCTTAACTCTTCTTCTTATGAGATATTCTATAACCTGGGGCTCCTTGAAACCAACTTTAAGAGCTATGAGACCGCAGTCGGCCATTTCCTGAAGGCCATTGAGCTATGCCCCGAATCATCAGACGCCTTTAACGCAAGGGGAATAGCCAAACACCGCCTTAAGGACTTTAACGGCGCCGTTAAGGATTTTACAAAAGCACTGGAACTTAATCCTGAAAACTCCGAGTACTACCTGAACCGGGGTAACTCAAAAGCAGCCCTGCAGGATAACCACGGCGCTATTGCAGATTATACAAAAGCCCTCATGAATCCCGGCTATTCAGAAGCCTACATGGCACGCGGAAGAATGAAATATACGCTCAGCGACTACTACGGGGCAATACTTGACTTCACAAAGGCAATTAACCTTGAACCTAATGACCCGGCTAAGTATTTCATCAGGGCAAATGCAAATAAAAACCTGGAAAACTATAATGAAGCCATGGACGACCTGAATAAGGTCATAAGCCTGAGTCCTAAATATGCAAAGGCTTACTTTCTGCGCGGCCTTATATTCTATAACATGCGGAGCTACAGAAACGCTGTTAGTGACTGGGAAGCTACTATAAAGCTTGACGGGTCTTTCAGCACACAGCTTAGCAAGCTTATAGCCGAGGCAAAAGGCAGACTTTAGATGCTGGAAATTGGATAAAAAAAGCCGGAATTGATTCCGGCTTTTTTTTGAAATATTTAGAAAAACTAGTAATCTCTCATCGGAAGATGATATGCCTTAATTTCACCATCTTCGGTTGAATGCAGTATCTGGAATTTACTCCTTGGCCTGGCGTTTACCTTCTGCTGTGCCTGTCTTCTTTCAGGAACATTTCTTTCATGAAAATTTCTTTCAGGAATAATTCTTTCCTGATAGTCCGCTCTTTCCTGAACAAATCTTCTCTCCACATCTGCTGTCCTTTCAGGATAATCCACTCTTTCTGTAACGGTTCCCATCTGCTGAGCTATAGGTGCCATTTCATGGGCCTGGTAATATGAGGCCTGAAAGGCCGGCATATAGCTCTTCTGTGCCGTATAAGGGCTGCCGGTTGTTCCACTATAAGGTTTACTTTTCGGTGATCTTAATTTATATAATATAAATGATATAGTTAAAGCCGTAACACTCAGGAATGAAAAGAGTCCTATTGCTTTTCCTATTATCGGTAATAATCCCATTTTTGTACTCCATGAGTTTTTCTATGATTAAAATCAATTCCTGTGCCAGCTGTGATACAGATCAAAATCGAACTTTTTATTTTATGCGGTGGTACCAAAATGAGATGCAATATCAATTTGAGACAATCCGGTGCGCCTGGGCCTCATTCCGGGGCTGGAGAGCTGTATAACCATAAGCATCATTGGCTAAATGAGTTATGAAGTTATTTTTGTTGGATTTTATAAAAAAATTTAATAACTTACTGCACTTTAATAGAAAAATTGTTTAATAATAAACGTGGTAATTTTAAGGGCTGATAATGACAAAGGCGGATATAGTAGAAAAAATAGCACTGGGAACTGGAGTTACGAAATTAGAAACTGAAGCTATTGTCGAAGGCTTCCTGAATACCGTTATAGAGGCCTTAAAAGAGGGAAAAGGAATAGAGATCAGAGGTTTCGGGAGCTATAAAGTTAGAAAGAAAAAAGCCCGTCTGGCCAGAAATCCCAAAACAGGTGAGAAAGTATTCGTCGAAGAGCATTACGTCCCGAGTTTTAAGTTCTCAAAGGACTTTAAGGCGATCGTTGATAAAGGTTTAAAAGAAGAAAGACTGGCTGTTAATAAATGACACAATGCCCGAATTGTAATTATCCTCTTGATAAGGAATATAATTTCTGCCCTTCCTGCGGAGTTGATTTGAAGGGGTTTCAGGAGAATAATTCAGGAAAAGATGAAATTGAGGAATTAAAGAAGTATATTATATGTGATGTATGCGGTGAGGAAGTACCTGATGGTTCTCTGTTTTGCCCCTCTTGCGGAGCAAAAGTAACCGGAAGGGAAAAAACCGGTGAGAAAAGGGAAGTAAAGTCCCCTCTGAAAGAGCTCTCGGCAGAACCTAAAGCTAAGGCCCCCGTTCAGAAACCAAAGCCTCAGCAGGCGCCACCGGCAAAAAAAGTCCAGGCACAGAAACCCCCACAGGCAATGCCTGCATCTTCAGGCAAAAAGATGAGTCCGGTGCAGCTTTGGGGAATGATAGCAGGACTGTTGGTTGTTGGCGTTTTGATTATGTGGGGAGCCGGGGTATTCAGCAGTTCGGAAAGCTCAAATGGAAATAACGGGCAGGAACAGGCAGGTAACCCTGCAATGAGCCTGGAAAATGTGCAGAGGATAAACGAGCTCGAAGCCGCAGTAAGGAAGGATTCAACAAATCTTAATACAGTTCTGGAACTGGCTCACCTGCTAAATGATTCAGGCATGAAGGATAGGTCAGTTCCTTATTACCAGATGTATTTAAGAAAGAATCCGATGAATGCCGATGTACAGGTGGATTTAGGTGTGGTTTATTATGAGATGCAGCAGTACAATGTTGCAAAGACGAGAATGAGAAAAGGACTTGCTATAAATCCAAGGCATCAGATAGCTAATTTTAATATGGGAATTATCAACCTTGCTTCCGGAAGTATCGATTCGGCAAAAATCTGGTGGAACAAGGCCGTGACAATAGATCCAACAACAGAGATTGGAAAGAAAGCAAAAGAATTATTAGATTCACATAAATGAAAGGAGGTTTAAATGCCCTGCGGTAAAAAACGTAAACGTCATAAAATGGCAACGCACAAGCGTAAAAAAAGACTTAGGAAGAACAGACATAAGAAAAAATTAAGATAGTATACTGGTGAAAAATGGAAGATTGAAGTCTTAAAAGCCAACGTCTTCCATTTAGTATCCCTTATACGTGTCAGGCCATCTTAGCTCAGCTGGTAGAGCAACGCATTCGTAATGCGTAGGTCGCCGGTTCGATCCCGGCAGATGGCTCTTAAAACAGCTCGAAGTCGCACTTTTTGAGTTGCCAATCTATTGCAGATTAAGGAAATTGCTTAGTATTGCTTAGTGAAAATCAAAAATCACTAAGCATTTTACTAAGCTTTTTTTTTATCTGTTGCCTCAGGCTTTACACCTTCCTTTTGCCGTAATCTCAGGCTTTAAGAGCTAAAGAAGTTCTGGAATTCTTCTCTGAATTTGATGCCAAACTTAAGGAGCCGAAAAAGCTATTGTTACTGATTTATTTCATGCTTTTTGTCCTGAAAATTATGATAAAACTGATTTGATTTTACATCAGAAAATCCCTAAACTTGTACCCATGGCCCGGTGGGGAATTGAGAATTTATGGCTCTCTTTATTATTCTGCAGTCTGTTTCGCAATTTATTGAGATGCATAATGGATTTTAAACCTGTATGTTATCCTCAATATTTTTTCCTGTGCTGATTCTCATTCTATATAAAGGAGTACCTAAATGCATATTTTATTCAGAGCCCTTTCAGTTCTAATTCTTCTAAGCGGAATTAACTTTTCTCAGACTAATGGTTTTAAACTTGCAGGGCGCTGGCCCGATGGCCCTTCCAGTGCTGTGGCCATTGATGGCAATTATGCCTATATCAATAACGGTTCAGCTCTTGAAATAGTGGATATAAGCAATGCGGCTAGTTTCAAATCAGCAGGCAGGCTCGATCTTGCAGATATAATTCACAGCATAAGTGCATCAGGTGCATATGCTTATGTCAGCGGTGCTAACGGATTTTATGTCATCGATGTTACCGATAAAACTTTTCCCAGGATGGCAGCTGCCGTTTCTATACCTTATACAGCATCAATGATCGTAAAGGACAATTTTGTTTATGCTGCCTGTCCGGACCCCGGATTTCTGATAATTGATGTAAGCAATCCTTCGCAGCCTAAAATAGCAGCTTCTATATTTAAAGATTATCTTGCCACAGGCGTTTTTGTAGCCGACTCGCTTGCTTATGTATGCTGTATGGATTCGGGGCTTTATGTAGTAAATGTGAAAAACAAGACCGCTCCCTCAATCCTCGGGCATTATAATTTCGATCAGAAGTACCGGCCCAAAAACGTCTATGTAAAAGACAGCATTGCATATGTAACAAGTGCCGAGAACAAAAGTTCATACACCATTAGTGGAAGATTTCATGCTATTAACATAAAAAATCCATCGAATATCTTTGAAGAAAGCGGGATATCTTTAACCGGCGACTGGCATGCCACAGGTGAAAAAATAGCCGTAAACGGAAATTATGCATACGTAACATCCTTAACGGATGTTGGAAATTATGTAACCATTGCTGATGTCAGCAATCCCTGCAGTGTCAAAGAAGTGCTTAAAAAGAATGTTGAAAATGCCTTTGACTTGGCCATAAAGGATAAGAGGCTTTTTGTTACGGCTGACTACAAAGGGCTGCTTTCTTTTGATTTGACCAATCCTGAATCACTCTTGGAAGATGGTTCTTTCAGGACCGCCGGCCTAACGGGTACCGTTGTAAGAAAAGGAGATTACCTTTATGTTGCCAAGAACCCGGACGGGATCAGAGTTCTTGATATTTCAAAACCCTCAAACCCATCCGAGGTGTCTTCCTACGAGGGGCCTTTGCATTATGAGGGCTGTAATACTCTTTTTGTTAAAGACACCATTCTTTTTGCAGGCATTTGGGGAACAGATTTTGGATTTTCAGTCTTCAGCCTGGCAAATATGCCCAGCCTGAAAAAGATAATTGCATTGCAGCCCGATAATGTGGCGAAAATAGAAGTTGCAGGCAATTATGCCTATACTGCGGGTGTTTCTGAATTTCTGATCTATGATGTAACTGATCCTTATCATCCGAAAAAAATATTCAGCTACTCCACCGATCCGGTCAGGAATCTGGATTTAGCTGTTAACGGCTCAACATTGTACCTGCTTGAAAAGTTGAACAGGCTAAAGATTTTCGATGTCAGTAATCCCGCCGGAGCTGCTCTGATCAGTGAAATTCCTGTTGCGAATGCCTTAAACATCAGTCTCGACGGCGGCTATTTATATGTGAACATTAATTATGACGGAACAAAAATATTCGACGTTTCTGATCCTAAAAACCCAAAAGAGATTGGTAAAATTGCCGAGCCAGACGCCTATAAAATTATTGCGCGTGATGGCTATTTGTATGCTGTTTTTGCAGCTAAAGGGCTTAAGGTATTCAATGTTAAGAACCCCGCCACTCCATATCTTGTTAGATCCGATGAAACCGTAAAAAATTCTTCCGACATGTTTGTTGATAAGGATTATATCATTATCTCCGGGAATCCGGAGGGGCTCTCCATATTTACCAATGATATAACCACCTCAGTAGGGGCCGCAGGCAGCCGCATAAAGGATTTCGCATTGCTGCAGAACTATCCGAATCCATTTAATCCGGCAACTATGATAAGCTATTCAATTCCAAGACAGTCATTTGTAAACCTCAAAGTATTTGACATGCTGGGGCGTGAAGTGGCTTCCCTGGTTAGTAAAGAGCAGTCTGAAGGTGAATACAAAGTTCAGTTCAACGCTTCGAACCTTCCCAGCGGAATGTACATATATACAATTCAGGCGGGGGAGTTCAGGGCTTCTAAGAAGCTGATGCTTGTTAAGTAATTTATATGTTACTACTCAGTGAGAAATTAGAAAATTAAAGAGGTTTGCCAGTAAATGCTGAGTTTTGAACCCCCGGCATATTTACCCCGGGGGTCCTTTATTATCTCAGAATTGTGTACCTAATAAGCACCCATATAAGCACAATGTAAAGTACAATTACATTGAAGTATATTGCCCTTATCTGATTCCTGCTTATGGAAGTTCCTGCCAGCCTGGGCAGAAGTATTATAACGGCTGTAAGCACACAAAAGATGATAAAACAAACCGCGTATAGCATCCCCACTTTTTCGTTAGCCCTCTTGTTATGAATACAGTTGTATTATATAAAGCGCCTTTCGAATAAGCAATTCAATTAGTGCAGCAGCATTATTTCTCGTATAAAGAAAAAAAGTTGAAAAAAATTTTTTTATTTATCTGCAATTCGTTGCTATTATTTAATAATCTTTTTATCATAAAAATAGGGCGAAAAAAGTGACCTTTTTTAGGGCTTTTTTCATGGTTTATTTAAGCATTGTCATTTAATACTTTTCAGAATCACCTGCCAATCAGAAAGAGGGAGACAATACGATGGATGATATTTCTGTGGAATACATCAGCAGGAAAAATACCGTGCTTGATGTAGTGCTGAACGGGATTGCAGACGGTGTGTATATTGTGGACGTAAAACGAAAAATTATTTTCTGGAACGAGGGCGCTGAAATTCTGACGGGCTATAAGTCCGAAGAGGTCCTCGGCTACAGGTGCAGCGAGGACATACTGAAGCATATCGATGAAAATGGCGAACCCCTGGGCATCGATACCTGTCCGCTGGAACTCGCATTAACCCAGGGTACATCAACAATAATTAAAATCTTTCCCCAGCATAAAAACGGCAAACGCTTCCCTGTAATGGCCCATATTTCTCCAATAAGAAATAAAGACGACCAGATCATAGCTGCCGTTGAAGTCTTCCGCGACATATCCAAAGAAGAAAACCTCCGCATACTTCAGGAAAAATTCAACAATATCATTAAACGCTACGTCTCTTATGCTACAGTTGAAAGGGTGATGGCGCAGGTCCTTTCAGGCAACGACGCCAGGAGCAGAAAAAGTGACCTTACGATACTCTACCTTGACGTTGTGCAGTTTACAACTCTTTCCGAGAAGTACCCCCCTGAGGAAGTTGCCCAGAGACTTAATGAGATCTTCGGCATCTGTGAAAGCGTTATAAAGGAGTTCTACGGGGATATTGATAAGTTTATCGGGGACGCACTCATGGCAGAGTTTGTGGATGCAAACGACGCCGTCAGGGCAGCCGAAAAGATTCTTGAGTCTCTTGGAGAACTCAACAGGCGCTATATTCAGGAAGGCCGGGAAGTAATAAACGTCAGAATAGCCCTTAACAGCGGCAACGTGGTGCAGGCTGAAATCGGTACCCCGGCAAGAAAGGAACTGACCGTAATCGGAGACGTCGTAAATACTACAGTCCGCATAGAAAAACTGGCTGTGCCCAATACGGTCTTTGTAACCGAATCAACTCTTTCCAGACTGCATGACACAAAAGGATTTCTTTTTGACAGAAGAATACTGGTAAAAGGGAAGACTGAACCGGTATCGATTTACTCCTTAATGAAAGCCTCTAAAAAAAGCAGTGTCCATGAGAAGAAAATAAAAATTTAGACGAATTTTTTCATAAATCCGGTAATAAAGCGCTCTTTTTTAAGAGCGCTCTTTTTTTAATTGCTCCATTATAATGCCCCTCTGAAAATCAAAACTTACAATTCCTTGCCTAAGACATGTAACGTAAATGCCTTAATAATAAGAAGTTAGGGCATTTTTTATCCCCCGGCATCATTGGGCAACTGTCCTATATTAGCCAGTTCTGCGCTCCCAAATTCTTCCCAATAGCTTAATTCAGCCTGTAAACGAGGTTTTTTATATGGCATACGGATTGTCGTAACATAGTCACGATCAATTATTTAAGGAATGAAATGATGACTAAGATTACGACTAGAGGCCTCGTTATAAGCTTGTTCCTCAGCATACTTACTCTGCAGATATTTGCACAGAGTAATAACAAATCCGCAACAGGTAGCTCTGCTGCAGCTTTGTTAGACGTATATTCAATGCCCGCTACACTTCATCAGGAACTGACAGGAAAGAATACTCCGGCAACAATAACACCGATTTCAAAGATGTCAGTCCGTGTAGCAAGAGGGGAATTTGAATCCCTTTCACTTTTTATCCAGCCCAAGGGGCAGATAAATAACATTAAGTTTAACTGGACAGACTTCAAGAACGGTTCAATGACAATTCCTGCCAACCGTATGGATGTTTCAATTGTTAAGGTATGGTATCAGTCAGGCTACAAATCAGATATCGCTGAGACCGGTGTTATTAAGCACTTAACTCAGGAACTCCTTGTAAAGAATGATAACCTGGTTAAGGTTGACTATTCTGCACAGACCAATTCTCTTCTTTGTACAAAAAAGTCAGACGGCTCACAGTACTACCAGAATATCAGCGACCCGGGTGCTACGTTCCCGACAAATGACGTTACTGTAAAGGATGCCGACACACTTCAGCCTTTCTCTCTGGATGGATCAACAAACAGACAGATCTGGATGACAGTCCACGTTCCTGACAACACTCAGGCTGGAAAGTATACCACAACCATGACAATCACCAGTGATCAGGGAACTGTAACATCTTTCCCGATTGAAATTGAAGTTCTTCCTTT